>NZ_ARPN01000196.1:0-6653 GCF_054966645.1 Pseudoalteromonas sp. SANK 73390 | reverse complement strand
CAATAATTATTAACTAAGCCAGCGTTTATCTGGCTTAGTCATCAACACAACAAGAGGTCTTTATGGACTTTAACCTTAACGAAGATCAACAGGCATTTGCCGAAACCGCGTATCAATTTGCAATGAGTGAGCTGGCTCCTAATGCTGCATTATGGGATCGCGAACATATTTTTCCTAAAGATGTGATTAAAAAAGCTGGAGAGCTTGGCTTTTGTGGTTTGTACACACCAGAAGAGGCGGGTGGCCTTGGTTTATCACGTTTAGACTCAAGTATTATTTTTGAGCAACTATCGATGGGTTGTACAGCAACCACTGCTATGTTAACCATTCATAATATGGCCACTTGGATGATTGCAAGCTTTGGTACTGATGCAATAAAAAGTGCATACATTGACCAGTTGGTAATGGGTGAGTTGCTTGCATCTTATTGTTTAACTGAGCCGGGTTCTGGCTCAGATGCGGCATCACTAAAAACTAAAGCCGTGAAAGAAGGTGATGAGTACGTACTAAACGGCTCAAAAATGTTTATCTCTGGTGCAGGTGAAACAGAGGTGCTGGTGGTGATGGCACGCACAGGTGAAGCAGGCCCGAAAGGTATTTCTGCATTTGTTGTACCGGCTGACGCAGCTGGTGTAGTGTACGGCAAAGCAGAAGAAAAAATGGGTTGGAATGCACAACCTACACGTTTGGTAACCCTTGAAAACGTAAGAATTTCAGCTGAACATTTACTTGGTCAAGAGGGTGAAGGTTTTAAATTTGCTATGCAAGGCCTTGATGGTGGTCGTATCAACATTGCAACTTGCTCAATTGGTACCGCGCAACAAGCGTTAAATACCGCGAAGCAATATATGCAAGAGCGTGAGCAATTTGGTAAACCATTAGCAGCATTTCAAGCGTTGCAATTTAAGATTGCCGATATGAACACAGAACTTGTAGCTGCACGCCAAATGGTGCGTTTAGCGGCGTTTAAACTAGATACAAATGATGCAGAGAAAACCACTTACTGTGCCATGGCAAAACGTTTTGCCACCGATGTAGGCTTTAAAGTGTGTGACGATGCGCTGCAAATTCATGGCGGCTACGGTTATATTAAAGAATACCCATTAGAGCGTCATGTACGCGATGTTCGCGTACATCAAATTTTGGAAGGTACTAACGAAATCATGCGTGTGATCATCGCACGTCGTATTTTAGCCGAAGGCGCAGCAAGCGTTTTATAAGGAGCACATCATGAGCGCACAACTTAAACTAGAAAAACAAGGTAACACCGCGGTTATTACTATGAGCAATCCACCGGCAAACACGTGGACGCGTGACACATTAGTGGGTTTAAAAGAGCTGGTTAACGAGCTAAACGCAGATAAAAATATCTACGCGTTAGTGATCACAGGTGAAGGTGAGAAGTTCTTCTCAGCAGGTGCTGATTTAAACGTGTTTGCCAGCGGCGATAAAGGTATTGCGGCCGACATGTCACGAGTATTTGGTGAAGCATTTGAAACCTTAAGCGACTTTAGAGGCGTATCGATTGCGGCTATTAACGGCTTTGCAATGGGTGGTGGTTTAGAGGTAGCACTTGCCTGTGATATTCGTATAGCTGAATCGCAAGCACAAATGGCTCTACCTGAAGCTAAAGTTGGTTTATTACCGTGTGCCGGTGGTACGCAAAACCTGTCGTGGTTGGTAGGCGAAGGCTGGGCAAAACGTATGATTTTATGTGGTGAGCGCCTAAAAGCAGAAAAAGCACAGCAAATTGGCCTAGTAGAAGAAGTAGTTACAACCGGTGAAGGTTTAAATGCAGCCTTAGCACTTGCAGAAAAAGTAGGTGAGCAAAGCCCTGTAGCGGTAACTGCGTGTAAAGCGTTAATTCAAAAAGGTCGCACTGGCACCATTAATAGTGCGCTGCCATTAGAGCGCGAATTATTTGTTACTTTGTTTGATACGCAAGACCAGAAAGAAGGCGTTAATGCATTTTTAGAAAAGCGTAAAGCGAATTGGGTGAATGGTTAATGGCTAAGTTACAGTTACTCAATCAAGCTGATGCGCCAGTGGTATTTGAGTTGGCGCACTGTGATAACGAGATGCAGGTAGCATTTGCTACGTTAAATGTACCTAAAGCGTTAAACGCTTTGAATTTAGATATGATCCATTTGCTATCAACACAACTAGACGCTTGGGCTAAAGACGACCAAGTGGCTATGGTAGTGCTAAAAGGTGAAGGTGAAAAAGCCTTTTGTGCCGGTGGTGATGTAGTTAGTTTATATAAAGCTATGGCCGCAAATGACGGCAACGACCATTTACAAACCTTCTTTGCGCAAGAATATCGATTAGATTATAAAATTCATACTTATAACAAGCCAATTTTACTTTGGGGTAATGGTATTGTAATGGGTGGAGGTTTAGGCCTAATGGCCGGTGCTAGTCATAAAGTGGTGACTGAATCGGCGCGTATTGCAATGCCTGAAATTACCATAGGCTTATACCCAGATGTAGGCGGTAGTTACTTTTTGAATAAAATGCCTGAAGGTGTTGGATTATTTTTAGGGCTTACTGGTGCGTCGATTAATGCCAGTGATGCACGTTATACTGGGCTTGCTGATCACTTTATGGATGCGGATAAATACGGTGAATTGTTGGCAGCACTATTGGGTATTAACTGGGATGAAGCCAGTAGTTTAAACCATGAAAAGCTAACCGAAGCGCTAACAGAGTTTGATAAAAACTCAGCTCAGCCACCAAAAAGCGAGCTTAAAGCACTTCAGCCACAACTAACAGAGCTTAATACATTAACGGGTATACAGGCTCAAGTTGACTACATTTTGGCGTTGCCAAGTGACGACAACAAATGGTTGGCTCGTGCACAAAAATCACTAAAACATGGTTCAGCACTGAGCGCGGTATTAGTGAGTGAGCAACTAAAAGCGGGCAAAAATAAAAGCCTAAAAGAATGCTTTATGTTTGAACTGGGTATGAGTGTACAAGCGGGGTTATCTGGTGAGTTTCAAGAAGGTGTTCGGGCTTTGTTAATTGATAAAGATGGCGCACCTCAGTGGCAGTTTAGCTCAGTGAGTGACGTAACCGCCAGTGCAATTACCCCATTTTTAACGCCTAAGTGGGATGATGCAACACACCCATTGGCGGATATGTAAGGATAAGAATTATGGCAAACATTGGATTTATTGGCTTAGGCAATATGGGTGGCCCGATGGCCAGCAATTTACTTAAAGCAGGCCACTCGGTAACCGTATTTGATTTAAGCGAAGAAGCTGTGGCTGAGCTAAGCATACAAGGCGCTAAGGCTGCAAGCAGCGTTGAGCAAGTATGTGACAACGCTGAATTTGTAGTAAGTATGCTACCTGCTGGCAAACATGTACGCATGATTTATTGTGGGGAAAATGGCCTGATCAATCACTTAAACAAGTCAACGCTGGTGATCGATTGCTCAACCATTGATGCTGAGTCGGCACAGTTTGTTGGTAATGAGCTTGCCAAAGCAGGCATTAGCTTTGTTGATGCGCCTGTTTCAGGCGGGGTAGCAGGTGCAGCAGCAGGTACACTCACCTTTATAGTGGGCGGCACTGATGCCGACTTTAACCGTGCCAATAGTATATTAACCGATATGGGTAAAAATATATTCCATGCGGGTAATATTGGTGCAGGCCAAGTGGCTAAAATTTGTAACAACATGCTGCTAAGCATTTTAATGGCAGGCACCAGTGAAGCACTGCAAATGGGTATTGACCATGGTTTAGACCCTAAAGTACTGAGCGAAATTATGGTCAATAGCTCGGGTCGTAACTGGACATTAGAGCTGTATAACCCATGCCCAGATGTGCAAGAAAATGTGCCAAGCACCAATGGCTATAAGCCGGGCTTTATGGTTGATTTAATGGCCAAAGACCTAGGGTTAGCACAGCAAGCGGCTCAGCAAACTAACTCAGCAACACCTCTAGGTGCCATGGCTAAAAACCTCTACAACCTAATGCAAAACCAAGGTAAAGGTGCTGAAGATTTTAGTGCAATTTTTAAATTATATAGTGAAAAGTAACCCCTATGGATATCAAAAATAAAACCGTAGTGATCACCGGAGGCGCGCAAGGTTTAGGCTTTGCGATGGCCACAGAAATGGCAACACAAGGCGCAAACCTTGCTTTGATTGACATGCAAGAAGAGGTATTAGCAACTGCTAAAGCTGAATTAAGCAAGCTGGGTACGCAGGTAAACACCTATGTTGCCAATGTAAGTGTTGAAAGCGAAGTTGAAGCGGTATTTAACGCCATTGAGGCTGATTGCGGCAATATTACTGTGCTGATTAATAATGCTGGTATTTTACGTGACGGTTTATTACTCAAAGCTAAAGAAGGCAAAGTAATAGACAAAATGGCATTATCACAATTTCAATCTGTGATTGACGTGAACCTAACTGGCGTATTTTTGTGCGGCCGAGAAGCCGCAGTTAAAATGGTTGAAGCAGGTGAAGGTGGTGTAATTATTAATATGTCCAGCGTAGCGCGCTCAGGGAATATGGGGCAAACCAATTATTCAGCGGCAAAATCAGGCGTTGTGGCTATGACTACCAGCTGGGCTAAAGAGCTAGGCCGTTTTGGTATTCGAGTAGGTGCCATTGCACCGGGTGTTATTCGCACGACCATGACAGATGCAATGAAGCCCGAAGCTAAAGAGCGTTTAGTAAAAATGAAGCCAGTAGGGCGCTTGGGTGAAGCACAAGAGATTGCCCATACCGCTAAGTACATTATCGAAAACGACTTTTTTACAGGCCGTGTGGTAGAGATTGATGGCGGTATTCGCTTGTAATTAAGCATTAAAGTAGTATTTGAAAAGGCATGTATTTTTGGTACATGCCTTTTTTATTTGTCGATAGGGCTGCTTGTATAAGCAAATGTATCACCAATTACATGGGTGTAGATTTGTGTAGTTTTAACATCTTCATGCCCAAGCAACGTTTGTACAGTGCGTATATCTGAACCAGCTCGCAGCAATTCAGTCGCGAATGAATGCCTGAAAGTATGCGCTTTTACTCGTTTACATATATCCGTTTTTAATAAGGCTTTTCGCAGTGCTTTACGGAAGGTTGTTTCATGTAAGTGGTGGCGACATATATAGCTATCATACGGATGTACACATCGTGTGCTTGAAGGAAACAAATATTGCCACGCAAAATCTTTTACAGCGTGCCTATACTTTCTAACAAGAGATGGTGGTAAAGACGCCATGCCAAAGCCTTCGTTTAGGTCATGCTTATGTAATAGTTTTACCTTTTCTATTTGTTGCTGCAATGGCTGATACAAACTTTTTGGTAGTAGCGTGTAGCGGTCTTTTTTACCCTTGCCTCTAAACACAAAAATTGTACCTTGATTAAAATCTATGTCTTTGACTCTAAGTGATAGCGCTTCATTTATGCGCAAACCGCTACCGTATAGCATGTTCGCGATGAGTGCATATTTGCCTTGCAAGTGGCTTATTATTTGCGTCGCTTCATTATGTGTTAGTACGGTAGGCAGTGCTCTTTCTACTTGGCTAGATGAGTAATTTAACCCCTTAATTTCTCGCTTTATGATATAGCGATATAAAAATATGATGGCGCACAGCGCGAGGTTTTGAGTTGCAGCACTGACAAGCCTGTTGCAAGCTAAATGATTAAGAAAACGCTCAATCTCAATGTTACCCATTCTTTCAGGGTGGCGTTTATCATTAAACAAAATAAACCGTTTGATCCAATGTAGATAAGCTTTCTCCGTTTTCAAACTATAACGACGAGTTCTAAGCTCAACACGCACAGACTCCAAAAAAGGTGACTTGTTCATAGTAAATCCATTTACTGTGGTTTTGTACAGGTATAATTTAAGGCACCAAATTTTGCAACTAGCGGCCCCGTTAATGTTTGTTCCTGTTGTTCGCCTGAAGCCCCAAAAACTTATCTATTTACTTGATTATATAGAAGTTTAATTTTATTAGGTAAATTTGCTTATTCTCGTTTAAGTAGATTCTCGTTTTTATCCGAGTGGGTTGTTAATTTTTTGAGGACAAAACCAACGCTAACATGCTAATATTTATACCAATTAAATTATGATATTGGCGAAAGAACAGCTTAGTGTGTAGAACATTAACGCGAATTCACGCTAATATACTGTTATGTGACTCTGAACTATGGATGATGAATCGACAAAATTGGGAATCGAAAAGCAGTTTAAAGAGGCTCTTCAAGCATTAGCCATAGATGCGCATTCGCAAGTCGAGTGCACCTCTCCTGGTGATGTACCCATTGAGTTATGCGAGGACTACCTACTATGGAATGAGTCGTACGTTAAACTTTTCTTTAATGAAATTTCTCTGAATGCTGTTGAGTTAATTCAAGAGTTAAAGGTGTTAGTCGATGAATTACCTGATATTGCGTTTCAAGATACTAATCTAGACTCTGTGTTACGGCCTGAGTGGGAGCCACTTCGAGTAAAAGCTACGCAACTTTTAGCTTTGTTAAATTGGCCAGTAGAATCACCTTCGAGCTTTTATAGTCTCGGTAACGGTGTGTATAAACGTGATTAGTCACATAACAAGGCAATCAAGCAGGAAAATTTACAGTTGGCTGTTTTCACTGCGTTCAACATTTTAGCCAACTGCAAATTTCCTCTTATTGA
>NZ_ARPN01000195.1:0-44617 GCF_054966645.1 Pseudoalteromonas sp. SANK 73390 | reverse complement strand
AGGGGTATTACATCTCTTTTATAAAAAAATAGCTCATTCTAGCGAGCTAATTGGTTCATTAAATGCGATAAAAATAGTTTGTGCAGAATATCTATATACCGGAATTTTTGCTTGATTACTTAGCCATTTATCTATCGCAATACCTAATCATTCTTTTAATGCGATTGATACTGCTCTCAATGTAAATCATTAGAGTTTTAACGAATAAACTTATTCATAATTCTCAGTGACTGATTAGCAAATTAATGAATTATTAAAAGTATTATAAAACAAAAGAGTAACATTAGATTGATTGCGTTTATGTCAATTGTCTGTATCCATTGTGGGGCGGTTGTGTTATTTTTAGATACATAAGTAAGACAGATTTAGTCTTAATCAAACAATGTTAGCGCTCGATCATATAGTGTAATTTATCATGGGAATAAGCAGTAGTTGTTTAGTATTATTAAGCTATTCAATTGTTATTTAGAGCAAATGGACGAACAAGAAATTACAATGTGGTCACACTGGAAGATTCGAAAGTGTGAAAATGCGAGGCATTTCCTATACGAAAAATATCAGCAGTGGGCTGATATTGAAGCGCTTTGTTGGCAAAAGCGTTTATGTAAAGTCAGTGCTGATAAAGAAGACTTTTATCAGCATGCAATGATAGGCCTGCTGGAGGCTATGGATAGTTTTGATTTGGATAAAGGAGTAAAGTTTAAAAGCTATGCACAATACAGGGTACGTGGAGCCATTCTTAATCATGTATTCAAATATTCAGATGACTGCGCATATAAAAATAAGTTATACAGCTCAACACCCGATGGCAACACTAAAATAGACGGTTTAATTGCATCGAGTGGGCTCGTTGGCGCTATAGAAGAGTTGGCACTTGAGTATCTTTTAGAATATGAACACGAAGAGGCTATAGAAACTAGATTGGGTGGTCATTATTATTCATCCTATGAAATGGAAAAGTTTAAAATTAGTTGTATGGCAGCGGTGTTAAGGTTGGATGAACCCAAAGGAGCCATATTATCACTGCATTATCGTTTTGAAAAAAGTTTGACAGAAGTGGCTGATATTTTGGGATTATCTTTAGGTCGAGTTAGTCAATTACGAAACATTGCGCTTAGAGAAGTAGCAAAAATGCTGGAAGAAAGTTAATTAAACTTTTGAAGTGCTAGTTGCCCTTTAGAAGTTTATCAAGTTGATTTTGTAAGTCTCGTGAATTTGTAATACTAGGCTCTATCTGAGCGCATACAGTATCAACCATTTTTATAAATTCAGGTTCATTTTCCAGTTTATCACCAAACTTATGCTTTAAGGTGCTAAAGACCAGTTGTCTTATTTGTCCTTTTAAAGGAGGGGCTGGATCTGAAAGGTAGGAAGAAGACACTGCTTGTTTTTTTGTTTTATCGCTTTTTTCCTTTGGCTTAGCGCTGGTATAACCAAAGTTAGCTTTTGACTTATTTATTGGAGGGAGCATGGTAAACCTCTATGTGGTTTTTATGTGCGTATTATAAAGTGAACTTACGTGTATTGCACGGTTTTGCAAGTATAGATTTTTACATCGTGGAGAAGGTACTGTGCTATATATAAAAGATTTTTGTAAGCAAACAGTCGTTTCAAATGATCAAATTAAAACTGCAATTGCGAAAGTGCCCAATGCCCACCTTAAGGGTTTGCAATACATCGTCTATGATCCAGAGCGCTTTTTTCAGCGCAGTTATGTGAATCCGAGGCCAATTAACTATAACGTGATAGGGCAATACAATCGATTACCCAGTAAATTTATTACAATTCATAAAATCATTCATGAAGAAAACTTCTATCATGTTCTCTATCATGAGATTGGTCATCATGTGTTTAATCATATTCTACCTAGTCGGATGCGAGTAACTTGGGTGAATGATATTTTTCCAAACAGTCAGTATTTTGTTTCAAATTATGCATCAACAAATGCACAAGAAGACTTTTGTGAAAGTTACTCAAGTTTTTATACTAATGCTAGTGATTTAAAGAAAGATACTAGGAAAGCATCTTTCGTTCGCCACTGTATGACGCACATAGTCTAGTAAATTTATAATTTACATTTTTTCACTAAAAAATTACGAATAATGCGTTGCTTCTATTGATCTGAGGTACAAATCTGGTACATTTCGCAGCCTAAATGGATTTGAGACTAAACGTGAGTAGAGAATGAATGTTTCTAGAACTGAAAAGTTAATGTCATTTTGGTTAAATGATAAAAAAAATGAGCTGTTACTTCAGGAGCTACTTACTAGCATTTCTCAACATAAAGAGTTTGAAACATATGCTAAAGCTTATTCTGAGATTCCATTTGATCAAATAAAATCTCAAGCTGTTCATGCTAGTGCAGTCGAATTATTAATCCAGAGTGGGCAAACAGCATCTGCAAAACAACATCTAGTAACTTATCAATTAATACTATCGCAGTGGTGCATTTATTTTAACGCACTAATTCAATTCAAAGAGTCAAATTTTTATGGCTGCGTTGAGACATTTAGCAATTTTCCGGCAGATTCGAAAATACTTGCTATGACTTACACATTGTGTGCTCGGGCACATTATATGAGTGGAGAAATAGAATTAGCAAAGCTTGTGTTGGATAAGTACATAACAAATCATGTAAATGCCGAAGCACTTGGTTTGTATGCAATGTGTTGGCTTGATCTTGGCAATTACGAACATGCGGAAGAATTCGCCAATAATGCAATACAAGAATTTGAATATCAGCTAGATGCTCTGCTTGCACTGGCATCATGTGCCTTAGCAAAACATGAAATCGCGTTAGCTGAAAAATATGTAGGTAAATGCTTGCAAATTAACCCCTATATTGGGCGTGTTTGGTCCTTGGCTGGCCAAATAGATTTATACCATGCGCAGTATAATAATGCGGTCATAGCATTTGAGAAAGCAGTCACTTTTATGCCAAATCATATAGGTACTTATCATTTATTAGCCTGGACATACTTAATTATCGATGAACTAGAAAAAGCAGAATTACAATTCCAAAGTGCACTTGAATTAAATCCGAGCTTTGCTGATTCACATGCCGGCTTGGCAATTATTGAGCTTAATAGAGAAAAGCTCGATGAAGCAAATAAGTTAATTAAAAAGTCACTACGTTTAGACCCGAATAGTTTTACAGCTCATTATGCCCAGTCGTTGCTCAGTGCTAAAAATGGGAATGAAGCTTCTGCGAAACAAATGATTGAACGTATATTAAACTCCAAAAGTCATGTGAATGAGTTAACGCATCTGCAACTAATTGAAAAATCAATAAAAATAATAATTGAACGCTCTGGGAAGTATAATGAGCACTGATGTTGTTATCAGTTATCTGGGCAGCATGTTTCAAGTTGCTTTGCAAATAGCTATGCCACTGCTAGTGGCAACTTTAGTCGTTGGTCTTTTGATTAGTGTCTTTCAGGTAGTCACACAAATACAAGAAATGACTTTGACATTTGTGCCAAAAATAATTGTATCTGTTGCGGTACTGGCAATTGCAGGCCCTTGGATGCTAAATGTGTTGATAGAGTTTACGATTCAAACTATATCGTCCATTAAAAACTTTTAAGCTATTTAGTTGCAGGGGTTGATTGGGGCCGTATGGATCTAACTGGTATCGCAAGTGAGTTTGTATTGGTCATGTCAAGGTTGATGCCATTTTTTATATCTAGTGGTTATGGACCTTTGCAAAGGATACCTGGTTTTGTGCGTGTTGTACTCTTAATTGCATTTTCTATTGTTTGTTGTTTTTTGATAGAGCAACAAGTAGAGGTACAAGCAACGCAGTGGATTGTTTCAATTATCGGAGAGTTTTTAGTCGGCTTAGCGTTATTTTTTACGCTTCAACTCGCATTTGTCACTATCACATTTTGGGGCCGCGTATTAGATATGCAAATAGGTTTTGGGGCTGCTGGCGTTATCGATCCAACCAATAAGGGCCAAGACCCATTGTTAGGAAGTATTTTTTTAGCCGCAGCGATTTGTATTTTTTATGTTTCTGGTATGCATTACAAATTAATTGAAGGCATTGTATTTAGTTTTGAAGTTCTACCAGTGGGTGCTGGATTATTTGATTTAAAATTACCTAATTTTGCTTCTTTAATTACGATCATGTTTACTGTTGGGCTATTTATGTTTGCCCCAGTAATAATTTTAATGTGGTGCCTGGATATGTTTATTGGATTGTTATCAAGAACTATGCCTCAGATGAATATTTATTTTGTAATGCTCCCATTAAAAATTTTTTCAGGGTTATTTTTGCTCGGCTTATTTACTATGCATAGTAAGTTTATATTTGAACGCTTATTTAACCAGGTCTTTATTTTTTGGAATGGGATGTTGTCTTAGTTATGTCGCAAGATCAAGATAAATCGGAAAAGCCAACTCCACAGAAGCTCAAAGAAGCAAAGGGTCGTGGACAAGTTAGTAAAAGCCAAGAATTGAACTTACTTGTAACATGCATTGTGTTTTTATCTGTATTTACTATGTTGTTTGATAGTATATCAATGCAGTTTATAAGCCTACTTAAACGTATATTTCTTATTTCTTCAGATTTTTCGTTTACATCGGAGTCCTTAGTAACTCTGTTCCGATTTGTTAGTATGGAAATGCTTTATATTTTTGTTCCACTAATTGGCTTTGTTATGCTATTTGGTGTGTTTTCAAATGTATTTCAAACAGGTTTTGTTTTGAGCTCATTTCCTATAACACCTGATTTTAAAAAGATAAACCCCGCATCAGGATTGAAAAAGATATTTTCAAAAAAGACAGTTTTTGAATTAATAAAAAGTGTTTTTAAATTATTGGCTTTCACATTGGTTATCTATTTTTCTTCTTCAACGTTAATAGAGTATGCATATGAGTTAATGATATCTCCCGTTAGTATTTTACCTTCCATTTGGTTAAATATGTTAATAAAGGTTGGTATATATTTTATTCTATTATCAGCTCCATTTGTATTGTTTGATATTATTTTTAATCGTTGGGATTTTATGCAAAATATGATGATGAGCCGTAAAGAAGTAAAAGATGATCATAAAAAACGCGAAGGTGACCCAGAGGTAAAATCTAAACAAAAGCAAATACAACAAGAGCTGTTACAAAAAAGCGCTGCACTCAGTCAGGTTAAAGACTCTGACATCGTTATTGTTAATCCAACCCATATTGCTGTCGCACTGAAATATGACAAGTTAACAATGATTGCACCAGTGGTCATGGCGGTTGGTAAAGGTGAACTTGCAGGTAAAATTCGCTCTCAAGCACGTCGCTACTCAGTTCCAACTATTCAAAATAAGCTATTAGCAAGAAAGCTTTATAAAGAAACACGTTTGAATAAACCAGTTCCAGCACATTGTTTCGACGATTTGGCCCCAATATTTCGATGGTTATTAGGAATAAAATAAATGAAGAAGATCGCATCGATATTAGCGGCTAACAAAGACTTATTATTGGTGATTGCAGTAATCGTCATTTTGATGATGCTGTTTATACCAGTGCCTCCGCTATTGTTAGATATATTACTAATTCTCAACTTTAGTTTGGCCTTATTAATATTGATGCTTACGTTTTATACAGATAAACCGCTAAGCTTTTCTACCTTTCCATCTTTGCTGCTGATTGCAACGTTATTTAGGTTGGGCCTAAATATTTCTGCAACGCGGTTAATTTTAAATGAAGGAGAAGCTGGGCAAGTTATTTCGTCAATTGGTAGTTTTGTTGTGGGTGGTAATTATATCATCGGTTTAGTCGTATTTTTTATTCTTATCGTCGTGCAGTATGTTGTGGTAACCAACGGGGCTCAGCGAGTGGCTGAAGTTGCCGCAAGGTTCACTCTTGATTCGATGCCTGGTAAGCAAATGAGTATTGACGCTGACCTCAATATGGGTCTAATTGATGAGCATACCGCAAAAAGTCGTCGTGAAAACATAGAGAAAGAAGCTAACTTTTATGGTGCTATGGATGGTGCGAGTAAATTTGTAAAAGGTGATGCGATAGCGGGTATTATCATCATACTTATAGATATTATTGGTGGTTTAACGATTGGTGTTGCACAGCTAGGCATGAGTTGGGAAGAAGCTTTACAGACCTACACATTACTCACGGTCGGCGATGGTATTGTGACCCAGATCCCTTCATTGATCATTGCAACAGCAACGGGAATAATCATTACGCGTGCAGCCACTGACGCTAATTTAAGCGATGAACTTGGGCGACAAATAACCTCGTCACCGAAAACACTTTTCATCGTCGCATGTGCATTGTTTAGTGCCATGCTATTGCCTGGTTTGCCAGTGATTCCGTTGTTGTCTATTGGTATTATTTTCCTTGCGCTTGGTATTGTCGCTTATCGTCGTTCAAAGACGATAGATGATAAGCAAAGCGGTGATAATGATAAAAACATAGAACTGAGTAAAGAAGAAGACAGCATTGAGTCGATGCTAACAATTCGGCCGTTGGAATTAGGGGTGTCAGCTGAAATTGCGGATGCAATACATGAACAAGGTGATGTTTTATTCGATCGATTTGAAACGTTTAGGAAGCAGCTGACAAGAGATCTTGGAATTATTGCACCAAAGCTATTTTTGCTTGATGATCCAAGTTTGAAAGAGGGATGTTATGAGCTGCGCATATTAGGCTCTCGAGTTGGGCGAGGTAGCTTATATTTCGATAAATATTTGGCAATTGACCCTAAAGGAAAGCTAGATGCAGTTGAAGGCACTAAGGCAAAAGAACCGACTTATGGTTTACCGGCTTGTTGGGTGTCACAAGAGCAATCAAATAATGCGCGAAGAGCGGGTTATACTGTGGTTGATGCGGAAACCACTTTACTTACTCATCTCACCGAAATGATTAAATCTCATGCATGGGAGTTGTTAACTCGTGCTGAAACTGAGAAATTGATATCCCGATTGGAAGGTACACAGGCAAGCCTACTAAATGAGCTTATTCCAAACGTACTTAGTTATTCTGAAATTCAAAACGTATTACAGCAACTACTCAAAGAAAAAGTGTCGGTTAGAAATCTTGAAATGATTCTCGAGTGTTTAGTAGATAAAGGGAAAGTATCAAAAGAAGTACATTTTTTGTGTGAGCAGGTACGTGAAAAGCTTAAAGCTCAGATTGTACAAACCTTGTTAGATAATGATGATATGTTGCATGTTATTACGTTTGAACCAATTGTTGAACAACAGCTAATCTCTGGTGTGCAAAGCGAAAGTGGGCATAGCTCTTTAGCGATAGACCCACAGTTAACAGACCTAATTATCCAACAGTTAGCCGGCTTTACTGAGCAGGCTATATCTAAGCGCTTACCTGCTGTCTTAGTTTGTCACTCTCCGATTCGCCTAGCAACAAGACATCTGTTAGAGCGTGTAATCCCTCAGCTACATGTGTTGGCAATTTCAGAGATCCCTTCCGCTGTTTCTGTGACAAACTTAGGTGTAGTGCGTAGTAGAAAAAGTATGGAGGCAGCATAGTTATGGCAGTTATCGAAGCGATTGCACAAGGTATTGAGCGAGATCTCGCACATTTAAAGGCAGTGAGCCAAAATGTTTCTAACGTTAATACTCCTGGCTATCAGGCAATACAGTCTTTTGATGTTGCATTAGGAAACAACCAAACAGTCGCTCAACAAAACATATCTTCAAAATATGGTGCATTGAAAGACAGCGATCGTAATCTTGACTGGGCGATTGCATCACAGGGCTACTTTGTCATTGAAAAACATGGGCAACTGTTTTTGTCTCGTTATGGCCGCTTTCATGTATCGTCTGAAGGTTGGCTGACTCATGTGTCAGGCGGACGATTAGTTGGAGACAATGGAGCAATAAATGTTGGTAGTGGACAAGTATCAGTCTCTGAACAAGGTCAAGTGTTTATTGATGGCCAGCAACTGGAACAACTAAAAATTGTTGAAGTTGGTCAAGTTATTGCTGGGCAGTCAGGTGGTTTGTACTCATTTTCTGGGCCAGTTACAGACGTACAAAACACCCGCATAAAAGCAAATTCGATTAATGTCTCAAATGTCGACTCAGGTGAACAAATGACACACATGATTAATTTGAATAGACACGTGCAAAGTTTACAAAAAGCAGCATCTGCATATGACCAAATGATGAATGCTGGAATTAATGAATTGGGAAGAAAATAACAATGATAGAAGCTTTATATATAGCAGAAACAGGGATGAACTCGCAGCAGGAATTGATAGAGGTTATTTCTAATAACATTGCAAATGTATCAACGCCAGGATTTAAAAGCTCAGATGTTAATTTCGTGGATTTGGTATATCAAACAAACCCAAGTATGCAAAACACGCAGCTATCTGAGCAATCGCAAACACAAGGTATTGGTGTAACCATATCTGAGCAAATGGTTAACTTTGAAAGAGGCGATTTAAAGCAAACGGGTAATCCATTTGATATTGCAATTAATGGTAATGGTTTTTTGGCGGTTGAAACGCAAAATGGAGAACTTGCCTACACACGAGCGGGTAGATTACGAGTTGATGAGAGTGGATATCTAGTATCGTCTCAAGGGCAAAAGTTAAGTGCGAATATTCAACTGCCACCAGATGTTACCAGTGTTACTTTTACTTCAAGTGGTGCAGTTTTAGTTCGGGTAGACAGTTCTACACAGTTAGTTGAACTTGGTCAATTAGAGCTCGTTAATTTTAGTAATCCACAGGGCTTAACGCGCTTGGGTAATAATCTATATAGTGCAACTGAGCAGGCAGGACAACCTAATTTTAGCACCCCAGGTGAAAATGGTGTTGGTCAGATAGTACAAGGTTTTACTGAGTTATCGAATGTATCAATGAATGAAGAAATGGTTAACTTGATGCTGGCTCAGCGAGGATATCAGTTAAATGCTCGGATCATTCAAGTGTCAGATCAAGTGCTAGAAACTATTAACAACTTAAGGCGCTAGAGCTGTGAGGTTTTCTGCTGTTTTTGTGTTCTATCTATTAATTGGGTTATGCGTTATATCACCCAAAGTTAAATCAGCGGAGCCTACTTTAGTTGTGCGTATAAATAAGATGCAGCACCAAGGCAATGGTACCATTTTAATCGAAAGTATCGCTGATGTTTCAGGGTCAAATAGTCATTTAGTTAATCAGGTTAAAGCGCTTGAAATTACTTGGCCAAGGTTAGCTAATCGATTGACTTCACAAGATATTACTAAAAGTGTGAAAGCAATTGCACCTAATTTGAGTGTTGATTGGAAGGTGACTGGATTACGTCAGGTATTTCTAAAGCAATGTTGGCAGTTACCAAAATTTGAAATCGAGCAGGTTGCTGCTCGGCAGGTTGAGTTGTGGCTAGAGTCTAGTCATATACGGCTGGTATCTGCGAAGTTTCATGATGATTTAGAGCGATTATGTGTGCCACATAAAACTAGCAAGGTCTCTGTAAAAAGTTACGCGCCCAATACAGTCTTTAGCAAACAACGGTTGACGCTTGATTTAGATAATGGCTATGAGTTTTCTATTGTTATGTTGCTTGAATTTGAACGGTTAAGTCCTGTACTGGTTGTTGATAAGAAGAAAAATACTTTATTAAGCGCAACTGATATTCAATGGCAATGGCACCGTATTAATCATTTAAAACTGCCTAACCATAAAATGGTAGTAAAAGACTTGATCGTTAGTAGAAACCTAATGTCTGGCAGTGTACTTAACAATAACAATACCAGGATAAAGCCATTAGTAAAACAAGGTGACCAAGTGCAGTTTAAGATGCAAGACGGTGCTTTGTTTATCACAGGAAAAGCGAAAGCATTGGGGGAAGGGCAATTGAAAGATGAGATCAACATTATGCTTGAGTCAAGTAATCAGGCTATTAAAGCAAAAATTGTACAAAAAGGAGTTGTCGTTGTTTTACAGTAAAATACAGGGCTTAGTCATTGTGCTATGTGCAATTTTGAGTCTGAATCTTTATGCCACGTCATTATTTGATGAAAGCGCATTTAACTCTTTGACAGCAGATAAAAGAGCAATGTCAGTTGGTGACACAGTAACTGTAATAGTGCTTGAAAATGCACAGGCAAAAAGCCGTTCGGGTACGTCCAATGCGAATGATTTGTCAATTTCTGCTACAGGCAGTTCATCGCAAGGTACTTGGCCACATAGCTTAGGCATTGGCGCAGAGTATAGCGGTGACGCGATCACTAGTCGTAATGGATATATTAAGGCACAAATTACAGCCATTGTTAGTGAAATTGACTTGCACGGTAACTTAGTTATTCAGGGTGCGCAGAACATTACCATTGATGGAGAGTTACAAAGTATTGAATTATCAGGTCGTGTAAGAGCTGTCGATATTATGGCAAACAATACGCTACTTTCTTCGCGAATTATGAATGCAAAAATTAACTTCACAGGTGATGAGCCTGAGTCTGAAGGTATGTTGTCTCAATTATTTACATGGTTAGGATTTTAGGAATGCGCATATTAAGTTTGGCAATAACCTGCTTTGTGATGTTCTATTGTGCAACTGTTTATGCAAGTGGTTCAGGAGCGGTAAGAGTTAAAGACTTGGCTCGAGTAGATGGGGTTCGTGAAAATGCTTTAGTTGGGTATGGTATTGTAGTGGGTTTAGCTGGCTCAGGAGACTCCTCGCGTAGCCTTGCAACATTACAATCTGTTAAAAATACGCTAGAAAGCTTTGGCCTGATTTTATCTACGGATGATATAAAAAGTAAAAACGCTGCAGCCGTTATAGTGACCGCTGATTTACCTGCATTTGCTCAACCCGGTGATAAATTAGATGTACATGTTTCCTCTATTGGTGATGCAAGAAGTCTCACTGGCGGGACGTTGTACATGACACCTCTTAAGGGGGCGAACAGCAAAGTTTATGCTTTAGCACAAGGTAACTTAGCGGTTGGAGGTTTCAAATTTGAAGCTAATCAAAGTGTGTTACAACGAAATCATCCTACGGTTGGGTTTATTCCACAAGGAGCAACTGTTGAACGTGAAATTAAAAACCAATTTGTTAATGATGACGGCACTTTAAGTTTAGTGCTTAAGCATCCAGACTTTGTGACAGCTGACAGGATTGTTAAAGCACTTTCCAAGGCAACAGGTTTTGATGTCACAGCCTTACATGCGGGTAAAATAGTGGTTACACCAAGCGAAGGTATGTCTGTGATCTCTGCAATTGCATTGATTCAACAAGCTTGGGTCGTGCCAGAAGTGGCGTCAAAAGTAGTAATAAATGAGCGCACTGGTACGTTGGTTTCAGGTGCCAATATACGTATTGGTGGTGTTGTAATTTCCCATGGCTCAATTGAACTAACTATTGACACTGATTTTTACGTTTCTCAACCTAATGGCGTACTAATTAACCCAAGTAGTAGGATTCAAACTACAGTGACGCCAACAAGTGAAGTCACGGTATCTGAAGATCATGAGGCTTTATACCAAAATGCTCAAGGCACGAGTATTGCTGAGCTCATTAGCGCACTTAAAAAACTAAAATTATCAACTCAAGATATTATTTCTATTTTGCAAGCACTTAAGAAAAGCGGCGCATTGCATGCTGAGTTAGTGGTTCAATAGGAGAAAAATATGTCTGATTTATTATCTATAGAAGCGCTTAGATTATCAATGAATATTGCTGCTACACAGCAGCGCTTAGCTCTAGAAAATATTGCATCTCATAGTATTTCTAATGCAGGTTCTCAACGCGCTGATTTTTCGACCTTGTTGGCAGAAGTTAACGCTCTCCCTGCAGAGCAACGAGCGCAAGTGATTTCAAACTTATCGTCTCAGTGGCAAGAAGTAGAATCCAGCTATATACAGCAAAGCCATAAGAAGGCGACACTTGATGAAGAGGTGGCGCTGTCAATGAAAGCGTCTGGTAGTTATCGAAAGCTAGCTGAAGTATTAAATAGAAAATTGGGATTAATGAATCTCGCGATATCAGGAGGAAAGCGATAGTGGCACATGATATTTACGCTATAAGTATGTCGGGCATGGCAGTTGAACGTGCAAAGTTACAGGCGGCATCTTTGAACATTGCCAATGCAAACTCTGTAGCATCCTCACCTGAAGGTGTTTATAAGGTTCAACAACTGTCAAGTGCAGTAAATAACTTATCGTTTGCGCAGCGCATAGAGCTGCAAGCTGATCAGTTACTTATGCAAACGAGTTTGGTACAGGCACAGTTTAAACCTGAGCATGCACTTGCCAATGATCAGGGTTATGTTTATGCGCCGAAAATTAATTTAGCAACTGAGATGCTCAACCTTAACACTGCCACACGCGCATATGAAGCAAATGTAAAAGCGTTTAATGCGTATAAAAGCATGAGTTCTAAAGCGCTAGAAATAGGGAAATAGTATGGAAGTCTTAGCAATTGGCTCAACTGAGCTGGTTAAAACTAGTGATGTGGCAGAACTCGTTTCAACCCAACCACAGAGCGTATTTATGGATACTATGTTAGATCAAGTTGCACAGCTCAATGGTAATTTAGTTGAAGCGAACAGTATCGTAGAGCGTGTGGCAATGGGAGAAAGCATCCCGTCTCACGAAATTATGATTGCGATGGAAAAAGCGCGGTTGGAGCTCAATATGGCTGTTCAAGTCAGAAATAAATTACTTGATGTTTATCAAGAAATTACAAAAATGCAGATTTAGGTGAGAACTCAAAAATGGGAAATATAATTACCACATTAACGCCTGTACAGAAGCGTTCAATGATGGCAGCAGCCGCTTTAATCATTGTTTTGACGGTACTTGCTGTTGTTTGGGTCGTTAAAGCGAACTACCAAGCTATCCCTGTTGATAATGTTCAACAGTCAGCAGCGCTTATAGAAAAGTTTGAGCAGAATAATCTGGATTACAAATATACGTCTAGTGGCGAATTATTAGTTAATCAAGAACAGCTTGGAAAGAGTCAGCTGTTATTAGAGCAAGCGCAGGGAAGTAATTTTTTATCTCACGGGTTAGAGCTTTTTGATAAAACCGACTACGGCATGACTGAACACGCACAAAAAGTAACGTTTCAACGCGCAATGCAGGGCGAGTTAGAAAGAACCCTATCGTCGCTCTCGTATATTAATTACGCACGTGTTCATCTAACTTTGGCGGATAAAAAGCTGTTTTCATCAGACAGCTTACCAGCAAAAGCCTCGGTAACTTTGTTTGCCGAGCCAGGTTATGAAATGACACGGCGCAATGTAACTGGGGTGCAATCATTAGTTGCAGCAGCTATTGAAGGTTTAAATACAGAACAAGTCACCGTTTTTTCGCAACATGGAAAGCAGTTGTCAAGTGGTTCGGCTGATTCAGATGAGCAAGCATTATTAGTTGGCAGCGCTGCAAAAGAAGCTCAACTAATTCAAAAAGTTGAAAAATTATTAGCGCTTTATATGATGCCATCACAGTTTGCCGTATCTGCAAGTGTAGAATTGAGTCATAAAAAGATGAGTTCTGTGGAGAAATCGTTACTTGTAGGGCCAAGTGGTGAAGGCGTTATCATTCGTAAGAAAACGTCAAATCGTGGTTTAACTAACAACGATGAGCAAAGTGAACCAAATTCACTACAGGTAAATGAAGAGCTTGAATATTCAGTTGGCAGTAAAACAGAACAAAGCACCCAGCTGGCAGGTCATGTTGAAAGAGTCAGTATTGCTGTTGCTTTAACTGCTAATGTCGGGGAGCAACAAATAGCTAAATTAAAGACTTTGCTGGCCTCTGCTACTGGTTTGAATAAAGCGCGCGGTGATACGGTCGCTATTGAATATTTTGAACCGATTATCCTAACAAATACTCCTCCAGCAGAGGTGGCAAACTCAAAACCAGAATTAGTTACACAACCACACACTAAGCTTCAAACATCAGCAGTAGCAACAAACCAATGGGCGTTGAATTTTACATCTTTCCAGATGGCGCTTTTGATTCTTATGCCTGCAAGTATTTTGCTACTTGGGGCTGTGCTTATTAGACGACGTCGTTTACCAAAAAAAGAACGTCAAGCTTTGTTGCAAGAAGTATCACAGTGGTTAGAGGCTCAGGAGGCTAGTAATGCACGCTAAACATGATCCTGTCAAAATGGTAGCACTGAAGCTTACTACGTTGAGTTGGATAGATAGAGTGTGGTTATTACGTCAATTAAACCCCACAGTCAGTCGGCAAGTAAAAAGTGCATATAAGGCCTTAAACCAGATTGGTATTGAAAACCCTAAAGAGTTGTTGGCACAGTTTTCAACGGAACATGAGCCAGTGGATATTGAAATAGAGCAACTTCCGAGCGAAGTTTATGCATATTTACAGCGTGTTAAAGCAAATGAACAACTGGTGACGCCAAGTATAAGAAAACTACTAGATGAACATTTGTCAATGAACCGTTCGGCCCATAATACTTGCCTCAAGGAGGGCCGGTAATGATAGGTAGCGTTAAAACTTATCATAGTCCAAATACTGATGCCGATGTGGTCTCGACTATAGACGAATCTAATACTGAACAAACTTATCACAGTGTTGCAGGTTTACAAGCTCATGCTACGCCTGATGTAAGAGCTTTATTGATGGATATGGATGCTAAGCAAAGGCAACAGCTTATTGTTGAAATGTTTGAACAGGATATTGAAACCATTGTTAAAACAGAGTCTGAACGCGGTTTTAAGGAAGGTCGAGAGCGAGGTTTACAAGATGCTCAAAAGCAAGCTCAGTTAGAACATGATGAAATGAGAAAAGAAATCGACACGAAGCAACAAACATTAGTGTCGCTAATCGAGAGCGTAAACCAGCTAACCCCGCAAGTGCAGCTTGAGGATAAAGATATTTATGACGTTATGACACTTGCCGTCTTTAGGCTTCTAGGTGAAAGGCTAGAAAAAGGCGACTATTTAGATCAGGTGTTGAAAAGAGCAACACAAGAGTACTTAGTGACAAAGCACGTGATCTTGTGCTTGAGTACTGAGGATTATCAATTTGTCCATAAGCATTTAGAGAGTCAGTTTTCGTCTTCGATACATGAAAACGTATTAATAAAAGAAGATAAAAAACTAGCGATTGGGGATACTCGACTTGAATTGACCAGTGGCAATATTGAGACAAACTTTAGTGAGAAACTCCATACATGGTGCAGAAATTTAGCACAGCTAAAAAGGAGTACTGACATTGACTAATTTAAAGTTATTCAAGCAAACACTGGATAACATTGAAGGTCAAGTGAGTAAGGGCTTTGTTGTGACGACCATCGGACTTGTGGTCGAGGCAAATTGCCCGGGTACATACATTGGTGAACTTTGTAAGATATACCCAAAATCAGGCCAATCTGAAATTTTATGCCAAGTTGTTGGTTTTAGAGAGCAAAAGGTATTGCTTCTGCCGTTTGAAAGCTTACGTGGTGTGACGTATGGAAGTAAAGTGGTGTCATTAGGTCACAACGTCACGGTGCCTGTTGGTGATAATTATTTGGGTCGCGTGATTGATGCATTTGGCAAACCAATAGATGGTAAAGGTGTAATTGAAGAAGCCGTTGACGTAGAAATGGATTCTGCACCAATTAACCCGCTGGATAGGGAACCAATTTCTGATGTATTTGATACAGGCATCACGGCGATTGATACATTTTTGACATTGGGCGCGGGTCAAAGGGTGGGCTTATTTTCAGGCAGTGGTGTTGGTAAAAGCAGCCTACTTAGCGATATATGTAAAAACAGATTGACGGATGACAGAATTAACATCGTTGTGTTGGTCGGAGAGAGAGGCCGAGAAGTTGAAGAATTTGTGTCTCGCACATTAGGTGAAGAAGGCCTCATAAATTCAATTGTAATTGCTGCAACAGCACAAGAGTCGCCGTTAGTTCGCGTCCAGTCAGTTAATTATGCTTTGGCTTTGGCTGAGTATTTTTCGCAACAAGGCAAAGAAGTGCTATTAACCATTGATTCTATGACGCGTTTTGCTATGGCGTTAAGAGAAATTGGGTTAGCAATTGGCGAGCCTCCTACACTCAAAGGCTATACCACATCGGTATTTTCTGCGATCCCTAAAATAGTTGAGCGCTGTGGAAAATTCAAAGGCCGCGGTTCTATTACAGCGATATTTACAGTATTGGTGGAGAATGATGACTTTAATGATCCTGTTGTAGATACTCTACGTGCGATTTTGGATGGTCATATCGTACTGACTCGGCAATTAGCTGAACGCTATCATTTCCCAGCCATTGATATTTTAAAATCTGTTAGTCGATTATTTACAGATTTATCGACAGTTGAACAACGAGAATCATTACTTAAAGTGCGCAAAGCATGGCTCAACTATGAAGATAATAAAGAGCTGCTTGAAATTGGCATGGTTGAAGGTGAAAACTCTAATGCGCAACATATAAAAAATAATTATCAGGCAATTTGTGACTTCTTACAGCAGCCGAAAAATAAGCACATTGATAGAGATACGATGTTTAAGTGCCTAAATGAATTGGAGTTGCATGATGTCTAATAACCTTAAAATAGCGCGTTTGTGTGGGCAGTATGCTCAGCTATTTGAGCATCGTTTTATGACTAAGCAAACCCAGATTAACGAGTTAATTGTGAGAATCGATGATGTACAAGCGCAGCATAAAAGTTGTGCTCAGAAACTAGATGAGACAAACAATTACTTCTTTAAAGCGAATGTGATCCCAGAGATGCATCAAGCTACTTTGAATCATGTAGCGTCTTTAACTCGTACTATGTCTCAATTGAGCGAGCGTATAAGTGAGCTTAAGCTGGAACGAGAAACGTTGGAGCAAGAGTTGAAATTACTTAAGCTTAAACAAAAAGTCATAGACAACCAAGCAGGTAAATTTGAGTTGCAGGAGCTGCAGAGGTTGCATAAAGCACAAGATAAACAATTGGAGCAGCTATGGGTTATCAATATGGGAGGGAAGCACCGTGCTTGACAGTTTAGTTTCAGCTTTTAACACAAAGTCGCTAGATGGCAGGAGTACAGGCCAGCCAAATAATAAAAACAGCTTAGACTCGCAGTTTTTGGAGTTGTTAAGTGTACCAAATACGTCTTACCTCGCAGACAGTAAAAAAAATGGGGTGATCTTTTCTCCGTCGAGACCACCAGAACAATGGCAAATTGATAGCCAACAAGAAAGTTTAGAAAGTAAACTGCAAAATAGTTTGACATTGCTATTTTCAGGACAAGTTCTTGGCAAGCAACCAGACAACACAGAAACCGGTGGCGATAAGCAGCAAGTCAACCTGACTAATAATGCGGTAACGTTCTTCACTCAAACGCAAAGTATAGGCCAAACCTCGGTAACCGAAGTTAAAGTTACTGTGTCTTGGGGACGATTGGCAACAGGATATTTGTCACAACTTAAAACTGCCAGTGAAGTGGCTGATATTCAGCAAGTGAGAACCGCAAATTCCCCTTCTTTACCAATGCAAAAACACATATTACAAACAAGTGTTAAAGCTAAAGCTGAGCAATCGCAAAGCTTTAAGCTAATGCAAGCGAGTTCCTATGGTCGCGCTTTATACCAGCAGGTTCGTGGGCAAGTAAGTAATAAAAGTGCTGTTGAGATTGTAAAACCGTTTTTTGATTTACGCTATCAAACTCACTCTGAACAAGCACTATATGTGTTTTCTACGCAGCAAAATGAATTAAAAGTATCAGCAAGAGACTATTTTAGTGGTCAGGATCATAGCTATGCAATTAGGTCTTGGATGAGTCAATTAGCGAGTGATGAAATGCTCGCCAAGATACAAGAATATAGCTTTAACGGTGTTACTGTTTGGAGAAAAGGAGGCCTCAATGGCAATTGAAAGCATTGGTCAGGTAAATGGGGCAACTAATGCAACTAATGAAAACAGCAATGTTTCTCAAGATGAATTTATAAAGCTATTTTTGGCCCAGCTCAATTCTCAAGACCCATTAGAGCCGTTAAATAATAGAGAGTTTTTAGCACAGTTAGCACAGTTTTCTGCGCTGGAACAAACGCGTCAATCTAATGACAAGTTACAAAGCCTGCTATCGATGAACTCATCGAATCAGGCATTAAATTTACTTGGAAAAACCGTGCAAGTTAATTTGCAATCGGGCTCTGAGTTTAATGGCACCATTGAAGCTGTTCACTACGACGCGAATGGACCAACATTAACAATAAAAAGTGCTGAAGGTAGCTTTATCGATAAGGTATCGTTAAGTCGAGTGACTGTGGTACAACAATAACGGGAGTTAATTATGTTTCAAGCCTTCTTTAACGGGCTTTCGGGAATGCTTTCATTCTCAAAAAACCTAGATACAGTGAGTAATAATATATCGAATATGAATACCCCAGGTTTTCGAGCTGCTGATACATTTTATGACAGCTTGAGCGGCGGTGAGGGTAATGGGGGTATTGGCACGCAAATATCTGGTTTAGGGTACCGGTTTACTCCTGGAGATATCAAGCAAACAGGAAATGCAACAGACGTTGCGATTAGTGGTCAAGGCTTCTTTACTTTGTTGCAAGATAATGAACAGTATCTCACTCGTGCTGGACAATTCACATTTAATAGTGAAGGTATTCTTGTTGATAAAAATAGTGGGCTAAGTGTTGCGAGTTTAAGTGATACTGGCGCTATGTCAGAATTTGATATTAGCAGTCTAAAAATGCAAGCACCTAAAGCTTCTACATCTGTTGAATTAAGCGGTAACTTGTCAAGTGGTGCTTCATCTCATGAAATATCAGGTGTAAAAGTTTTTAACAAGCTGGGTGAAGAAATTGAATTGACATTGAAGTTCACAAAAAGTACCACAGTTACGGGTGAATGGAGTGTTGATGTAAGTAAATCGTCAGCTCCTGGTGTTGTTCTTTCAACATCTAAGGTTACTTTTGGACCTGATGGTACACCTAAACAAGGAGAAGCTTCATTTTCAGTTAATATTGAAGATTCAATGGGCGGTAGTGCTGCGGTGACTTTTGCATTAGGCAGCCCATCAAACTTTTCTCAGTCAACATCGATGGATACAGGGGAAACCTCAACACTTAAGGCAGATGTTAAGGATGGGTCTGCGGTTGCGTCTCTAACAAGTATTGAATTTTCATCGGATGGCTCTTTGGCATTAAAATATAGCAACGGGGAGACTGTGAAAGGCCCATCTTTAGCGTTAGCACAAGTTAAAGACGAAAGTTCTCTAAAGCTCGTTAATGGTAATATGTTTATTGCACAAGGAAACTCTGGGGTTACTTTTGGCAAGGCAGGCACTGCTGGCTTGGGTGGTATCGCAGGAAAGAGTATTGAGCTATCAAACGTTGATTTATCGCGTGAATTTGCAGACATGTTAGTCATTCAGCGTGGTTATCAAGCAAGTTCAAGGTTGCTTAATGTATCAAACCAGTTGCTAGAGCAGCTATATGAGAATACTAGAGGCCGATAATGTCAGTTTTGAGTGCGGGTGTATTTGATAAAGAAACACGATTGGCCATAACTAGTTTGTTAAATAAACAAGTCAGCAAATGGCAAAAAACGTGGTTTAGCAGCTGCAAGTTTGACGTAAATATAGTTTTTAACGAACAGCTATTTTGTGCACTTTCGCTTACACAAAGTCAAATGGAAGATATGCATGAATCAGGTATTAGCATTTATGCAGATACAGCATCAAGCGAGCAAATATTATTACAGCAAATGTTTAACTGTAATGAAAATACCATGCAGGTTTTGCTGCAAACATTAGATACAGATCCAATCGATAATGTGTATTTTGATTTACGTAATAAAATTTTTGCTGGGTTTGCTATTAATAGCCCGGTTAAAAATTGTAAGCAACAGCCAGTTATTATGATGCAGCTGACATCGGAAAAGGCTTCACTGTCTGTTTACTTAACTGCTGATGTAATTCAGATGTGGTTAGAGTCATCTAGTAGCGATCAAAATAAGAAGGTTGTAAGCCCACTGAAGCAAGCTGCAAAATACAGTTTGCTGCCAATGCGCGTATCACTAAAAACTGAACCTGTTAACTTTGTGGATGTTATGTGTTTAAAACAAGGTGATGTCATTATGCTTAAGCAGGAAGTTGAAAAACCAATCCCTGTCGGTGTTAACCAAGCAGATAATGTGGCATCAGGCTATTTAGTCGAGCGTGATAATAGTAAAGCAATTATATTTTTGGAGTCGTAAATGAAAGACGTTCAACCGGTAGAGTTTACAGAAGTAGCAAAAGATAACGGAACAGGTACAAAGGTGTTTTCTGGTTTAGACAAGCGAGTCTTAAAAGGCGTGCAAGTTGAACTTGAATGTATAGTTGGAGATACGGAAATCTCTTTAGATAAGTTGTACTCTTTAGAAGCTGGCGAAGTCGTTAAACTTCAGCAAAGCACGCAAGATACTATCAAACTTTGTTTAAACGGTAATGTAGTTGCATTGGGTCGACTTGTGGCTGCTGAAGGGAAATTTGGTGTAGAAATAACGGATGTTCCGGTTTTAACAGATGAATGAACTTCAGTTTAGGCAATCAGAAGCTGTGGGTGAATTTCAGTTAATCATATTAGCTGTCGTGTCTTTGCTTCTGGTTGCGGTTTATATATATTTAAAATTTGTCTATGTAAAAAGTCATGAAGTGCATGAAGGTGTAAGAGTTTTAAGTAAAACAAGGCTTAGCCAACAAAGCGTGGTTTATGAATTGTGTACAGACGATAAGAAGTATGTTGTGCTTGAATCGAAGTTTGGCGTTATTGAATTACATGGCGAAACACTAATTAAAGAGGTAGAGCAAATTGGGTAAAATGATTAGCTTTTTGTTCATACTTCTTGGCTGCTTCCCCCAAGCATATGCAGTCACTGAGAGTACACAGACGAGCTTACTACAGGAAGTAACTAACTCTGGTCTACTCGACAGTTTAGCACCTGAGCTAAAAACTGTCCTTACCTTAACATTATTATCGTTTATTCCGGTCATGTTGATTGCGATGACTGCCTTTACAAGAATAGTCATTGTTTTATCGATGCTACGACATGCGCTAGGGTTACAACAAACCCCCCCAAACATTATTATTATTACGCTAAGTTTGTTCTTAACATTTTATACTATGTTACCCGTTTGGGAGAAGGTAGAGAGTGAAGCTGTTCGCCCTTACGTCAGTGATACGATTAATTTAGAAACTGCGCTGGATAATGGTGGCAAACATATGAAGGCGTTTATGGTATCCCAAACTAGAGAAGAAGACTTCTCAGCAATACTTGAGATGGCAAAGAAAGAGCCGCCAAAAAGTATTGAAGAGGTTTCATTTAGTTACTTGGTGCCAGCGTTTTTGCTTAGTGAATTAACAACGGCATTTAAAATTGCGTTTGTTATATTTATACCATTTTTATTAATTGATTTGGTAGTGGCAAGTGTATTAATGTCTTTGGGTATGATAATGCTACCTCCGATCTCTATCGCATTACCTATTAAAGTAATGCTGTTTGTATTAATTGACGGGTGGTCGTTAATATCACAATCTTTAGTCAGTAGTTTTACATAGTACTATAAGTTAACCAAGTGTAGAGTAGATAGCTCTATACTTGGTTGTTAATTCTTAATTAAACTTATTTTTATAAATATCTAATAATACAGAGTTTGTCGAGCTATTAAGTTCATCTTCTGTAACATTTTCTTGTGTTTCACTATTACTACTTTCAGCATCTTCGCTAATGAGAGATAAAAGTTTATTCATACTCTCATTCAGTGATAAGTTTTCGTCATTTAAAAGCATACCGTCTCTGAGGTCGCTTTTTGCTTGCTCTATATTGTCATGTAGTATATTAACAAGTGCATTTGCAAAAAGAGCCAGATAGTTATTGCTGTTTAGTTCAAGCAGCGGTTCTATATAGGTGTTAAATGTATCTAAGTCTTGATTGATAACTGCAAGAAAACACAGTTGAAATCGTGATATGTTAAAATTGGGGTTAATATTTATACTGAGTATAAACGCATCTTTTGCTTGCTTGTAAACACCATGTTCAGCATGATATGAGCCGTCTAAAAAGTGCAATTCAAAGCTGTGTGGTTGCAGCTTTATTAATTCTGATATTTTATCATATTGCTGGTTTTCTATAATTTTAGGAAAATCGTTAATTAACTCTTCTATGCTTGTTAGTATCAATTCTTCTGAAGTTTCCATGACTAAATTCTTTGTTCAATCGTTCACCTATCATAATTGAATTTTTGTTTTATGGCTATGTGCAAATTGCAGCTTCGGTAACTGAGTTTGTTTATTACGTACTTTTGGTGGTTGTATTGAGTGGCCTAATTTTATGAGCGAATTAAGTTACCTTGAAGCAATCTAGTAGATGTTTGTTAATGCCTGTAGATGCGTTTTATAACGTTAAGATATATAAACTTATGCTACAGAGATATATTTAAACTTGAGTATAGGTTCATGTTTTTTGTTTTTTTAAACTCATTTACATACATAGCGTATTTAGGCTTTTACCTTCACTAATACATTAAAGCTATTGCTCTAGACATAACCTAAATAATAAAAAGGTTGATTCACACTTGCTATGAAAAAGTCGGTTGAAAAAATCATCGTATAAAATCATGCCAATAATACGGGCTTTTTGTGAAGTTGTTGATTTTTCATTTATAAAGTAACAAAGAGGTAATCAGCTTATCTCTTTGTTTTATTTGTACTTAGTTACAATAGCGGCTGCTGCTGACTAAAGCACACGATGTTAAAAGTGCATCAGGTACTGGTGAGGGTTTTAATGTAGGGCTATAGACGATGAATGTTTTTAATTTTGAAGTTGAAAACTACAAGCCATTGAAAATTATATTATTTTATTTTTTATGGGAAAAAAGAACAAAAAGTAGCACTTTTTATTAAACATTTCGAAAAAATCTTGGAAGAGGTATATAAAGCTAAACATAAACTGCAAAGGGCGCACCATGGGAACTGTTATTTCAGGCGAAGGACTCGGTTTTTTCAACAATTCAACTTCACTTTTGGGACAAAGCAATCGTGCGGCACACGGACAAGCATCAGAGAATATATTTGTTAATGCAGCCACGGGTAATTTAGTTCTACAAAATCAAGATGAACAGGTGAAAGGGCTGGGCTTAGGCTTGGGCGTGATGCGTACCTACAATAGTTTGGGACATTTTGATAGTGACAATTTGCTGGGAAATAACGACCAATGGCGTTTAGGGTTTTTAAAGTCAATCTCACTTGAAGGCACAAAGAACCAGGCGGGCAGTGTGGTTACACGGGTGACGGCAGATGGCTTTGCTCAGCGCTTTAACTATGATGCGGCTAAGGGCTACTATGTAAGCACATCGGGCAGTGATGCTCATGATACGTTAACGCTGAGCAGCGATGGCAGTGCCACACTGAATATTGATGGTCAAAACCAATTAGAGCGTTACGATACACAAGGTCGCTTAACAGCGATGCTCAGCCAACAAGACCATGAAACAACAATTACCTATGCACAAGACCGAGCAAGTCATATTACCACTAAAACAGACAGTGGTACTGAAACAACATCACTCCAGTATAACGCCCAAGGGTTACTTGAGCGCATTCAAACCCAAGCAGGCACAAGCAATGCCCAAACTCGCGTGTACTATGGGTATGATGGCAACCAGCGCCTGTCATCGGTTAAAGTAGACTTAACCCCTGATGACAATGCAATTGCCGATGGCAAGGTGTACGAAACTCGTTACACCTACCACGGTGATAGCAACCGTGTACGCACGGTTAGCCAGTCGGATGGCACCTCGGTGCGCATCGGTTATGAGGCGTATGGTGATGACTACCGTGTTCACACTATCACAAATGGTGAAGGTCATATTACCCGTTACCAATACATAAGTGAGAATCATACACGAGTAAGCATTGGCGGCAATTATGTTGATTACTTCTTCGACGATAAGCAGCGTTTAGTTGGTAAAGAGCAGGCAGTTAATAATCAAATCATTCGTAATGAGTATGTTTACCATAGCTCAGGGAATGCACTTGGTAAGTTAAAACACGTTACCGATGGCTTAGGGCGTACCACTGAATATACTTATGATGAGCGTGGTAATTTAACTAAAGAGCAAAGTAGTGATAGTCAAATTACGCGTCAGTACAACGAATATAACCAACTGGTTTTAGAAATCCGCAATGATGATGAAAGCCGCTATGTGTATGATGCTCAGCAGCGCTTAATATTTAGTCTAGAAAAACAAAAAACGACACTTTCCAAGTAACAGAGTATCGCTATAACGGCACAGGTTTGCGAGCTAGTCAGCATGTGTATACTAATGCCAACTACACAGATAACCATTATTCGTATGATAGCTTATCTCAGTGGTTAACAAGTATTGACCTGAGTGCTCAACAGCAAACACGTTATAGCTACGACTTTAGAGGGCAGCTAAAAAGTTTAGTGCGCTATTTAAGTGCAGATAGCTTGGGTAACCCAACCAATATAGTAAGTAATACGCACTATGTTTATGACCCATACGGTTTGTTGCAACAAGAGGTAGACACTAAAGCAGGGCAAACATCCTATAGCTATGACGGCTTGGGCCGTATGCTGGCAAAAATAAGCAGTGAAGGTGTAACTACACAGTACATATATGATGAACAATCGCGACGACTTGCCATTGTTGATGACAACACACAATGGCAAACGCACAGTTTTGATAAAACGGGTGCTTTGGTATCGATTGCTTATGGTACATCTTTTGGTGATAGCAGTCAGGGCATAGAACGTTTTTATCTTGATAAACAAAACCGCAAGGTAGTAAGCGAAAGCACGCAGGGTGCGCGTAGCTATGTATTTTATGACGAAGCAGGGCGACAAGCCGCCAAAGTGGATGAACAAGGGTTTGTTACTCGAATAATATTCAATCAGGCACATGATCAAATTCATTCAACCAAGTATGAGCGAGCGCTTGATACATCAAACTGGCTTGCGGATGGTCAGTTAACGCTTTCCTTGGCAGAGCTTGACGAGCAACTCAATCGTTTAACTGCGCCAACATTCAGCCAAGTGGGCGCAGCGCCTAAACCACCCATGATGAGGGCAATGTCATTTGCCAGTGCGCCGGTGGCGCAATCATTACCATTAGGTGTTTATCAATATAACCTTGATAGCGGTATGGTATCATTGGATAAAAACTACCACGAACTGTATTTAAGTGAGTTTAACCGAGACCAAGTCTTTTTCCACAAGTCTAGCGACAGCACTGATCTAATTATTCAATTAAAAGGTGTATATAACTTTGTTGGCGGTAATGAGCATATTATTGTAAAAGACTGGTATTCGTTAGATGCCAGTATTAAAAGCCAACTCACACAGGTTAACCTCAAAGACGCAACGTTAGATAGAGCACAAATCTCTCAAGATGCAGATACTAATTGGAACTTGCAAAAAGATCGTTTTTTTCAACAAACTCCCACATCACTTTGGGGCAACCCACTTTTTGATATTGACCAAATCAATCGAATTCTTATAGGTAGTCCTGACAATGACTCTTTTGATACAGGTGCATTGTTTGCAGATCAAACTTATATGGGCTCAGGTAACGATAGCTATGATGCAAGAGGTTTTCTTCCGTCCCATGCTCGCACGTTGTATATGGGTAAAGGCGACGATACTTTTGAACTGATAATGTCAAGAACTACTTTTCATTACCAAAAAGGAGATGGTAACGACACGATTAAAGCGGCCAGAATGTCAGACAATATTCTCGTTTTACACGACATATCTAGGGATGATGTATTAGTCAGGCATGAAGGTACCGATGTAATTATTACGCTGAACAGTTCAGGAGAACAAATCACGCTAGAGGGCTGGTTATTTAATAATAATCATATTCAATTTGAAGGGGATGTCATTCCAAAGCATTTTGAAGGAATGCTAGGTAATACTATTCGTACTCATAACTCTGACACTCAAATTATAGGTACTAAGGATAGCGATAGAATTATTTTGAGTACCGAATTTAATGGAGAAATTGTAGCTGGTACAGGTAATGACTTCATATATAGGCCTATGGAACCGAACACTTCAAATGAGATTAGTTTTGTTCATAACCCTGGAGATGGGACGGATCACTTTTACGGGGTAAGAGGAAATATCCAAATAAATGGAGTGAATCGCGCAGATTCTGAAGTGGTAATTGAAGGCAAAATGCTAAAAATTATGCTGCCAACATTAGATGATGCAATTATTATACCTACATATCACTACTCTACAATCACATTCAATGGTAGTCAACCTGAGTCATTTACTGTTGTGGAGCTAGCGGCTCAAGTAACACAGATTCAAGGTGGTGTTGGTGTTGATTACTTGCATGGTAATAAAGCTGACAATGTTGTTCACGATTTAGAAGGTGCGCAGCAGATTAACTTGTATTCTGGAAATAATGTTATTTACTCGCAATCAAAGGGTGATATTTTTATCCCCAGTACTGGTAGTGACGTTATTTATACGCAAGGTAGCGAACAAATATTAGATATAAGATGGATGAAATTTAACGACATAATGGTTACCCGATTTGATGGAGGGTATGAAGTCACTGGAGTCAACAGTGTAAACGTTACGATTCATGGTTGGCAAGGAGAGAATAAAGGTTATATCAAGTCGGGTGATGAGCTAGTAGATATAGATTCACTGGTGAGTAATTCTACAATGCATTATGCACTTGCTGATGGAATGGTTGAACTCGATATTGATGTTAATAAGTTAGACTTATCCGCCTTCTCGAATGACCAAGTATTATTTCACCAATCAAGTGACAGCAGTGATCTCATTATTCAGTTAAAAGGTGTATATAACTTTGTTGGCGGTAATGAGCATATTATTGTAAAAAACTGGTATTCGTTAGATGCCAGTATTAAAAGTCGACTCACGCAAGTTAACCTCAAAGACGCAACGTTAGATAGAGCACAAATCTCTCAAGATGCAGATACTAATTGGAATCTAAAAGTCGATAGGTTTTATCAAGGAGATGTGCCAGCACCATGGAGTTTTGCTGCAAGCTCTGAATACCAAATAATAAACAACATTTTCATTGGTTCAGGTTCAGGTGCTACTAATGATGCAGCAGGTGCAAATGCAGATACCTTATATCTAGGTGATGGTGATAACAAACTGGACGCCAATGCATTTATGCACTCACGTACACCGTCGGTTGTGTTTGCAGGCAAAGGGGACGATGATATTAGGCTGTGGGGTAAAGGTCATACGTATCATTACCGTGCTGGCGACGGTAATGATAAATATTATGCCGATGCCTCCGAACGTAATGCCCTTGTGTTACATGGGGTGTCTCGTGAAGATGTAGATATAATCACCCCTAGCCTCATGGAATATAGTGGCAATGTAATTGTTAAATTTAAAAATACAGCAGAGCAGATAACACTTAAAGGATGGCACCGAAATAATAACTATATAAAATTTGCAGACGAAGTTTATTTACCCTTTGAACAGGGTCGCTTCGGCATTTTTAAACAAGCATTTGAAGGTCAACATACGTTTGTTGGTAGCAATGATAATGAGCGAATAAAAGTAGATGGCTCATTTGATGGCACAGTAGAAACAGGTAAGGGTAATGACTATGTGTTTATGGGCCATGATAGGAGTGGAGTAAAACCATTTAGGTTGATTTACAACCAAGGAGATGGTGCTGATTACGTTACTGCATCTCCTGTTGATGTTGAAATTAACGGCCTTAAAAGGCAAGACATACAGGTGCAGATGCAAGGAGTAGCTCTGAAACTTGTGATGCCTACAGAAGGTGATGTGCTTTATTTAGAAGGTAGTTCTGGGAGTGTTACTTTTAAAGAGAACGGTCAAGCGCAGCAATTTACTATTCAAGAGTTACGAAACGAAGCTAAGGTAGTATTCGATGCGTCTGGGGTTAATCGGATTGATAGTACGCAAGCTGATAATATTATTTATGATGGTGAAGGCGCGGATGCAATATCTCTTAGCGGCGGTAATGATACTGTTTACTCTTCATCTGATGGTGACCTGTTTGTTGTAAGGGCAGGTAATCATACTATTCATACCGAAGGTAATGAGCAAATAATTTCCTTAACCCACCCGATAGAAGAGCTTGAGTACCGTCAGACATCCGATGGTTTTGTCATTAGCTCCGCCTCAGGTGAGTTAACGGTGCATGGATGGCAGGGGGATAATGCCGGCCGTATCGACTTGCCTGGTGGCGGTAACGTTTATAGTTTAGCTGAATTTATCTCAGCGATTGAGGTTGGGAAGCTGGTTTTAGTCGAGTCAAATCAGAGTGTAACAGTCCAAGGTGATGTAAAGAGACTTTTTGTTGAGGGAGACAATATTCAAGTTACTGGTGGACAAAACCTTAAAACCATACATACATTTGGTTCTAATACCACATTACTGTTAGAGGAGAGTCATTTTAGGTCAACAGCTGAACGGATAAAAATAGAAAACCATGACAATGGTCAAGTACTTAAATTTAAAGACCTTGCTAGAAATGAAGTGGTTTTTACACAGCGCGATGGTTTTTTAGAGCTTAAGTTAAAAAGTAACGCAAACCATATAGTTCTTAAAAATTGGATTGATGGTAACAATTATATTCAATTCTCTGATTCAGAGTCGCCAGTTAAAGTAAATGATATCGGCAGAGAAGTCATAAGCTATCAAAGCGGGAGTGTTCTACATGGAAGCTCTAAAGCGGATACGTTCTTTTTACAAGCAGGCAACCATACAGTTCACCTTTCAGCCACCGAGTATGACCGAGCTTTTTTGCAGAGTAGTAATAATACAGTCGTTCGTCAGTACGTTGGATCTGACCAACGAACATGGTCATCTCAAATTGTAAACTTTGGACAAAACCAACTACTTAAGTTGAAAGGCTTTGATAAAGAAAAACTAGTATTCGCTCGAACAAACGAGAGTGATGTTGTTGTTCGGTTATTTGATAATGATATATTTCACGGCCATAAGCCGTATCGAGGAGAATTAGGACTCGATAAATGGCTTAATGCCAGTAATAAGGTTCAATTTGATGATGGAGAAATACTCGAGTTAGATACTCTAGTAGGGGTGTTACATTCTCTTGGTGAGAGCGACTCAAATTTTAAAGGTAGTGATCTAGGAGATATGATTTATGCAAGTGGTGACTATCGAGGAGTAATAGAAGCAGGTAAGGGCAACGACCTCATAACAGGGGCACGAGGCCAAACAATCATTTATAAAAAAGGCGATGGTTCAGATCTTATTGATTTTGTCGGTGACTCTACAAATTTTGAGAAGTCCAATAAGTTAATGCTAAAAGAGGTTAAGCGCAGCGATGTTGATATTTATAAATATGCTGATGACACCTTCCAAATAGCATTTAAAGACTCAAATGACGTACTAACCTTGCATAAACAATTCGACAATAAGGATTTTGTTGTATTTGAAGGCGACAGCGATGCGCAATTAAACCCGTTTACGTTAGATGACGTGATTGTTGTCGGGAGCGATAAAGATGATGAGCGCCTTGTAGGTGGTACGGGTGATGATGTATATCGAGGCGATGCAGGGCATGACACATACGCATTTAGTGGTGGTCATGACACCATTGAAGATAATGGCGGCACTTTATTATTCGAAACAAATGTTTCTTTTGGCCATGAAGCCTTAGTTTTTAAACGTAACTATCAAGATTTGATTGTAAACGTGCAAGATGGTCAGCACAGTATTACGATTAAAAACTGGTTTGATTCAAGTCATAACAAAATGGATTTGAAGTTTGCTCGTGACCCAAATTTAGCGTTAAGTGCAGCTGAAATTGAACAGGCCATCAGCTATGACCCGTTACCAAGCTATTTAGGTAACACAGCAATAGCCATTCAACGCGGTGAGGCTGTACGCATTCCATTGCAATTTAATGTTGATACGGCTGTGCCTTTATCAATAGTTGCGCAGCAACTTCCTGCATGGCTTAGTTACGACTCAGACGCAAAAGCGTTAGTGGGCAACGCGCCAAACGAGCAAACACATGAGCAGGTAGTACTAAGCGTTAAAGACCATCAAGAGCAAACGGCCAATATAACTATTTCAGTGAGCACTTCTGCGTATATTTATACAGGAGGAACTCGTAGTGTTAACAACACCCAAGGGCGTATTTTATTCACGGATGGTGCGGCCAACATTCAATTGTCTGATTTAACGTTTAAGCGTCAACATCAAGATTTATTGATTGAAGTAGAAGAGACAGAACAAAGCTTAACAATACAAAACTGGTTTGAACAAAGTGAGAGTACCCGTTTAGGTATTGAACTTGCAAACTCCAATACTGCATTAAGTGCCAATGACATCTCACAGCGTATTACCTATACGCCACTGCCGTTATATACGGGTGATGTATTGGTTTCTCTAGAACAAAATCAAGATGTTGTAATACCAATTTCGTTTAGTGACAGTGAGTTGCCATTAGAAATTAGTGTAACTCAGCTTCCTAGCTGGCTTAGTTACGATTCGGACGCAAAAGCGTTAGTGGGCAACGCGCCAAACGAAATTGGAAGTGAAGTAATTACACTTAAGGTTAAAGATCATCAAAATCAGACCGCTGAGATTTTAATAACGGCTAGAACCCACAACCCTCGAAGTAAAACCACTTTGGGATCTTTTGGTATCAAGAACCCTGTTCAGTTAACTGATATGTCGGCACTTGGACAAAATAACGAAAATATATTTGTTAATGCAGCCACAGGTAATTTGGTATTACAACAGCGAGATGAGCATGTTGAAGGGCTTGGGTTAGGTGCAAACTTAGTAAGAACGTACAATAGCCTTGGCTATTTTGATGGTGATAATAACGACCAATGGCGCTTAGGGTTTTTAAAGTCAATCTCACTTGAAGGCACAAAGAACCAAACGGGCAGTGTGGTTACACGGGTGACGGCGGATGGCTTTGCTCAGCGCTTTAACTATGATGCGGCTAAGGGCCATTATGTAAGTACATCGGGCAGTGGTGCTCATGATACGTTAACGCTGAGCAGCGATGGCAGTGCCACACTGAATATTGACGGTCAAAACCAGTTAGAGCGTTACGATACACAAGGTCGCTTAATTGCAATGCTCAGTCAACAAGGTCATGAAACAACAATCAGTTATAGTGGTGAGCGTGTAACCCAAATTATCACCAAAACTGACAGTGGTTTAGAGACCACCTCACTGAAATACAACGCGCAAAACTTATTAGAAAGCATTCAAACCCAAGCTGGCACAAGCAATGCCCAAACTCGGGTGTACTATGGGTATGATGGCAACCAGCGCCTGTCATCAGTTAAAGTAGACTTAACCCCTGATGACAATGCAATTGCCGATGGCAAGGTGTATGAAACCAAATACACCTACCACGGTGATAGCAACCGCGTTCGCACTGTTAGCCAATCAGACGGTACTGCACTGACTATAGGCTATGAAGCGCATGGTGATTATTACCGCGTTAAAACCCTACAAGACGGACAGGGCAATACCACTGCTTATCAATATGTGTCTGATTCACACACGCGTGTAACGTTAGGTAATTCACAGGTTGATTATTACTTTGATGATGCTAAGCGCCTAAGTGCGCTAGAGCGCGTAATTGATGGTCAACATGTACGAGAAGAGTATGAGTACAACAGTGCTGGGCAAGTAACTGAGATACGTAACGGCTTAGGTCAAGCAAAAACCTTTATCTATGACGCACAAGGTAACATAACCACCCAAACCGATGCGGACGGGGTAACGGTTAAGCGCACATACAACAGCCATAACCAATTGCTATCAGAGCAATTGGGCGATAACACCACACATTACGTTTACGACAATAACCAGCGCCTACGATTCACGCTAGATGAGAACAATGGCGTGGTTGAATACCGTTATAACGCATTAGGCCAACGCACTAGCCAACACACGTATACTCATGCCAACTACACTGGTAGCAATACCAGTTTAAGTGCGCTTGAGGGCTTTGTGAATGGGTTAAATAAAACCCAACAACAACGCCATGACTATAGCTACGACTTTAGAGGTCAGTTGAGTACGGTAACACGCTATAGCAGTGTGAACAGTCAAGGCCTTGGAGTTGATGGCAACACCACCCGCTATATGTATGACGCGCATGGTAAGTTATTACAAGAAACCACGCCACGTGGTGTTATTACTCAAGGTACAGATAACGACTTTAGTACCACCTACAGCTACGATGGCTTAGGGCGCTTGCTCAGCAAAACCGACGCCAATCAAGCGCAAACCACTTACACTTACGATGATGCCAACCAACGCATTGGCACACAATACGCTAATGGCTTGTGGCAAACACAGGTGTTTGACAAAGCAGGGCAATTGGTTGTGAATGTTGAAGGCACCTCGCTGGGTAATAACATTTATGGTACAGAACGTATTTACTATAACCGCGAAGGCCAAGCGGTCGCCACAAAAGATAAACAAGGGGCGATTAGCTATACCTTATATGATGAGTCGGGCAATAAAGCCGCCACGGTGAGCAAAACAGGCGCAGTCACTCGTCTACACTATGACCAAGCAGGTCGGGTAACACAAACCATTCAATACGCACAAAAGGTCAACACCTCACAGTGGCTTTCCTCAGGTGGCGCGATGGTCAAAACCCTTGAGCAACTAGATAATGACCTAAAAGCCCACGCCAATCATGAAGACAACCGCAGCACACGTACGCTTTATACCTTAGCGGGCCGTAAACAATATGACATCGACGCCAAAGGCTATGTCACTGAATACAGCTATAACGACAACGGCCAATTGATTGAGCAGAAGCAATACGATGTGCAAAAACAGTACGGTGAGCCAATGGGTGACATCATCTACCAAAGCCATAATAGTCCAGTGAATTTGGCGCAGTGGCATGTGTATGATGCAGACCCTGCGGGTGCCACAATGACATCGGCCTTTGATGCGGAGTATGGTAAAGAAGTGCTAACGATTGAGGGAGCTGCACTCTCTAACGGCTACCGTTTAAGAGCAAGTCCATCATCGAATTGGAACTCAAAGAGCCCTACTATCTCATGGGATATGAAATATGCAGAAGCTTACATAGTTTACATCAGCATAAACACAACCCAAGGTCATCGTTATATGACCTATCAAATCGGCACTAAAGCGCCTTATCTAACAGGAACAACCAGTAAATACGCGATGTATTTTCTCTCGGCAGATACTGCAGATGGCAATTGGAAAACATTGACTCGTGATTTACAAGCTGACCTTTCAGCGGTAGACCCAGGTGTCATAATCACCAATACCGAGGCCTTTCTTATACGCGGCTCAGGAAAAGTGGGGGAAGTGCGCTTATCCGGCTTAAACGAACGTGCGTCACAAGCCAGTGCGCGCAGCACCCAAATGACCTACAACGCACAAGGTTTGCTTGAAACCAAAACCGATGGCGAAGGTTATGTTACCCGTTATTACTACGATAAAGCAGGCAATGAAGTTGCACAGCGCCGCTATGCAAATGCTGGCACCACAGAGTCACAACAAGACCGTATCAGTCACACTTACTACGACGGTCAAGGCCGTGTTATTAGCTCGCTCTCAGCAGATGGTGCATTGACCACCTTCACTTACAACAAAGATGGTCATAAACAATCACAAAGCACTTATCACAACCAAGTACGCAACCAAGCCATCGGTGCGCCTTTAGCGCTACCTAATGGGGATAAAACCACTACCCGTTGGACCTACAACGCCAATGGGCAGGTTGAACGAGAGCTCCGCGCTGATAAATCCATGACCCACTACAGCTACGACGCGATGGGGCAGTTGGTTGAAAAGCGTGAATATGAGAATGTAATTGCACATGATGATTTTAGCAATGGGGAATATTCAAACGTCCATGTCTATTCAAATACCGCTGGAGACCTAACGTTAGATGACAACAGAGTCGCATTTAACCGTATTAAATCGTCGCAAAGCAGCTGGCCGTCTGTGCAAAGTAAGGATGTATTTAATCTTAGTGATAATGTGATGCTGAGCTTGGAGGTGACGACGGGCTCATTTACCTCCGGTAGCTATTTCTTTGGAGGTCTCGACAATAATGGAAGTTACAGCAACCAGTCATTAGATAGGCATTCAGTTCGTATTAACTCTGAAGGTGTTTGGGTGACTGCCGAGCGACAAGGCTCAAGCATGTTTTCAGGAATAAAACTGTTTGAAGCAAACCCAAACATCACTTTTGTGATTACTTGGACAACTTCACAAGACAGAACAACTCTAACAGTTTATCCAAAAGGGCACCCTGAGCAAGCTAAAAGCCATACACAATCAGCAGCTGATTGGACTGGAATTGCAAGGTTAAAACTCTATGGAAACCCAAATACGGCAGGAAATAACAGCGTCGTTTACCTAGACAACTACCTACTCGCCAAAGCCCCTGTTAGCACCGAGCGCTACCAATACGACCAACAAGGGCGTTTGGTATCTAGTTTAGACGGCAATCAAAATGCAGAGCTTGGCGCGGATGCCACCCAAGCACAAATTAACAGCAAAGCGGCTCAAGAAGGTGCCCGCACCGAATACGATATTTTAGGCAATATTCGCCTAACGAGCGACCGCGAAGGGGCACAAACCCGTTATTACTATGATGCGCAAGGCAATAGGCGCTATCAAATTGACGGCGAAGGTCAAGTGACTGAATATCGTTATAACACGTTCAATCAACGTACCGATGTACTGCGTTATCACACCCAATTAAGTGCCGAACAGATTAGCTCTGCGGGCTTGATTGGGGGCCTTGTTAGTAACAAAACCAGCGACGGTACAAAAACGGTTGCTGCTTATTTAACAGACAAGCTAGCCGATAGTGAGCAATTTCATGAGCAACTAGACTACGATACACGGGGCTTGATCAGTGAAAAAACCGATGCGCAAGGGTATAAAACCATCCTTGAGTACAATGCCTTTGCGCAGCTAGTTAAACAGTCACAACAAACCCATGTAACGCTATTTAATAAACAGCGCAATGAAGCTGGCAAGGCGCTTATTCATACCGAGTTTGGTTACGATAAGCGCGGTTTGCAAACGTCAAGTACTTTAAACGCCGCAAGCCTTACCCAAACAACTCATAAAGAATACGATGCCTTTGGTCGTTTAACCAAAACCATTGACGGCAACGGCAATGAGACTGATATCAGTTACAGCGTTAATGGCACCGATGATAAAATTGGTCGGGTAGTGAGTACCACACAAGTGGTGGATGGTGCTACGCGCACAATAGAAACTCGCTACGATATGCAAGGGCGTAAACTGTCAGTTAAAAATGCGTCAGGGCATAGCACGCGCTATGAGTACGAAGACAGCACGAATACCACTACAGTGTTCCAACCAAATGGCGCGCAAGTTAAAACCACGCGTAACGGCCAAGGGCAAGTAGCGTCAGTAACACAACTTGATACACAAGGTAATACCCTGAGCATCAGCGCGTTTGAATATGATGCCAGTGGTAATCTCATCAAAACGTTACTCAACGATGAAGTGCAGTCACATAAACAGTACGATAAAAATAACCGCGTGCACCTAGTCACCGATGCTAATGGCAATCAAGTTGAGACCCAGTACGATAATGTAGGCCGTGTTACGGCCAGTATTGTTGACCCAAGCGGCTTAAAGCTGACCACTACGTTTGAGCATAACAAGCATGGCAGCGAAGTTATTAAGAGCGAGCAAATTAATACCGTTGTCAGTGGGGGCATTCAAACAGCAGGCACAACCAACACCACAACCACCACTTTTGACGGCCAAGGTCGTGCACTCAAAGTGGTCGTACGCCAAGGTAGTACACAACAAAGTATCACTGAATACCAATACAATGGTTTAGGTAATCAACTACAAGTTACACAAGGCAGTGGCAGCAATGCACTTAACACCGACTACCTATACGATGCGCTAGGGCGCTTAGCTCAAACCATTCAGGGTGACCAAGTTACTAACTATGAGTATGACGATAACAATAACCTGATTAAGAAAGCCGCCCTCATCGATGCACAGCGCAATAAGACTGAATACTTTGTTTATAATGAAGCAAACCAGTTAAGTGCAAACTTGGTGTCGGTGAATAACACTGAATATCAAGTCAGTCGTTTTGACTACGACAACAATGGCAAGCAAATAGCGCAACATCAATACCAAAGCTTCATGCCAAGCCCAAATGAAAATAATGTAGCCAGTTCATTAAAAGCATTCACTGATGAGCATACCGCTGTTTCCAATTACACCAGCTACGATGAAAGTGGTCGCAAGTCGTTACATATTAACGCTGATGGCGGGGTTGCTCAGTGGCACTACGATGCACAAGGGCGTGTGTATGAGTTAATTCGCTGGGGCGCGCGCGCCTCTATAACAAGTGACGGGCTAACGCACTTAAAAGCAGGCACTTTTAATGCCGCTTATTTGGTTAAATCCACAGTGAGTTACGCTCAAATGACTCAAAAGGCGGACAGTAAGCTTAAAACGCTCTACAACGATAAAGGGCAACCACGCTTTACTTTAACCTTGCTAGATAATGCACAAGCAGCGATTAAAGAAAGTCGCTACGATAATGCAGGGCAACTCGTAGAAACCATTGCTTATGCTAATACGGTAAGTTATGGCGACGCGGCGAATGAAGCAGAGCTTGCAAGCAAAATCAGCCGTTCAGAGCACGACCGCAGCAGCCAATTGTTTTACGATGCAGCTGGGCGTCTACGCTTTACAGTGAATGCGCAAGGCCATGTCATCGAGCAGCGCTATAATGAAATTAGCGACATCATGAGTAATATTACTCATGGCACATCCCTTACTGAACACGCTGCACTGAATAGTAAATTTAACGCCGGTACATTAAGCTTCACCGACCTGCAAAGTCACTTTGCCAGTGAGTTATTAAATGACGCCCGTGTTAATCACGCTCAGTATAACGCCAAAGGGCAGCTAACTTGGCAACGCCATGCTGATGGCACCACCGAGCAATTTAGCTACTACGACAATGGCTTAAAGGCCAGCTATACCAACCAAAAAGGCGCAACGTGGACTTATGACTACAACTCTGCAGGCAAGTTAGCGTTTGAACGCGGCCCTCAACAGGCAGTTTATGATTGGCATAATGGTAGCCTAAGAACGCTCAGTAATGTGCACATCACAAAAGCCTTTCATTACGATGGGCTTGGTAATGTTACGATTATTGAAGAAGGCGGGCAGCAAAATAATAGCTGGGTAAGCGGCTTACCAAAAGCAGTCACTCACTTTATGTATGACAGTGCGGGTCGCCAAATCGCGACGCGCCAAGCAGCTACAACGCATGCACCTGCAACTGAAACACTCACCCGATATGACGCACTTGGACGTGCTGTAAGCACAACACAAGGTGGGTTAACTGCACTGAAAGTATACGATAATGTGGGTAACGTACGCTTTGAAATAAGCACGGACGGCAATGTGATTGAGCGCCAATTTAACGCCTTTGGTCAAGAAGTGTTGCTTATTCAATATGCTGATGAGCATACCATTCAACCTACTGGGCCCATAACCTTAGCGGATATGGTGAATAGCTCAGGTTTACTAAGCCCAAGTAACGATGCGAACGTGAATGCATCTCCCCTTGACCGTCGTATTCACACCCAATACGACACGGCAGGGCGCAAAGAGCAAGTTGTTATTGGCAAACAAACCACGCACTTTACCTATAACGCCTTTGACCAAGAAATTAAAAAAGAGCAACTGTTAGATAACCAAGCACCGTTGAGCACCTACAGCTATTACAATACCCTAGGCCAAAAAGTAGTCAGCGTGGATGCGGGTAAATACCTCACGACCTTAAGTTATAACGAACACGGGGAAGTAGCATCAAGCACCGAATATGCGGTGGCACTCAGTGGCTCTATTGACGAAAATGCCGTACCAACGGTAAGGGTAGATAACGAGACTCAAGACCAAAACCGCACCACTGAGTTTTATTACGATGATATGGGCCGAGTTACCCACACGGTCTATCAAAATGTGGCTGTAAAACAGCAAGGCTCAAGTGCATTTGCGTATACCGATAAAAACCAAGTAATTGATTATAAAGAGTACGATGTACTGGGTAATGTGCGCACTGCACTGACCACAAGTACTGATTTAGCCAATCCAGAAACATATACTGGCACCAGTGTTGGCGCTGACACCTTGTTTGAATACGATGCGACAGGGCGCTTAATCAACAAAGCGCAAGCTTATACCGACCATGTAAACGCCAACGCAAAGGCATCTAAAGCCGCGGCCACCACAACACTACTGGGCCGCCAAGCAACATCCTATGGTTATGATGTGTTAGGTAACTTAGTTGAGCAACGTGAACATGCTACTCGCTTAACGGGGCACTCTCGTACTTGGGGTGATTTAACCGCACCAGCACACTTAGCGCAGGACAAAGTAACCCGCCATGAGTACAACACCCGTGGTCAGCTAATACGTGAATATAATGCGCTTGGCCATAAAACAGAGCACCATTACAACGCACACGGACTGTTATCTCAAAGCCGGGCGCATTACACCAACTCAGATAACAGCAGCAAGTCATTACTCACGTCTTATCAATATGACAACAATGGACAGGTGACTGCAAAATCACTTGATAGCGTGTCAACACACGGCGGCAAACCAACCAACTCAGAGTTTACTTTTGAAACCGCGTACAACGCTTTCGGTGAAGTGAAAAAAGACGACCAAGGGGTGTATGTTTATAACCAAGAAGGCTTATTGTGGAAAACCACCAAAGGTGATGGGGTACTAAAAACTCACACCTATGATAATGCTGGCCGATTAACCCAAACAATTCATGCCCTTAATGGTACCACCAAGATTGAGCGTGATGCACTGGGCAATGCCGAGCATATTGAGCAACCGCTTTACATGCTGCATGGCATTAAGCATGTGCCGACCATTACACAAAAACACGACCGTTGGGGTAATGTGATTGAGCACAAAGATGCTATGGGAAGTATCACCAAAGCGCAATACAACCATCAAAACAAGGTGATTAAAGAGATATTGCCAGCCGTGGCAATAACTAGCGAAGCAGGTGTCACTCGCTATGAGCGACCAGTTAACCTATACTATTACGATGCACAAGGTAACTTGGTACGTAAAAAAGATGCGAACAAAGCAGAGCAAACCTTTAGTTTTGATGCCAACAATAAACAAGTCGCGCACCAAGACGGCGAGGGACATGTTACACGCTATAACTACGACATTCACGGACGTAAGGTATCAACTCAAGATGCATTAGGGCGAGTCACTACCAGCACCTATGACAGATTAGACCAAGTGCTTGAAACGGGTCAATTTGGTGTGGTTAATAGAGTGGCTGATAGTTATCGTAAAACGAATCAATATGCTTACGATGAACTAGGTAACCGTAGTCAGGTTACAACCGCTGTAGACGGTGTAATGCGTTATCGTTTTGATGTGCTGGGCAATGTAATTTACAGCCAAGATGAAATGAACCGTGTTAAGGAATACAAGTTTAATAGCGAGGGAAAACAAACCGAAGAGCACTATATTAATGTTGATGGGCAATTTAAAAACGAATCGATAAGTCGTGACTACAATGAGTTCGGCCAGTTAACACATAGCAATGATCTCTCGGGTAAAAATGCACAGGTGTTCTTTGGGCGAGATTTTGCTTCGAAAGACACCCCTATTGATACACTTGATAGCGATGGCAATGTAAAACCAAAAGCCAATATTGGTCGTGTTGTTTGGCGCCAAAATGACTATGGTCAAAACATTCAATACAGTTACTACGAAAACGGCTGGCTAAAAGAAATAAAAGACGAAAAAACGAGGGCGTATTCGTATTTTGAATACGATAGAGCTGGGCGTCGCACCACAGAAGTTAAGCAAGCGAGAGATGATTTGGGCCGTGTAATAAGGCAAAAAACGCAAACCATTTATGACTCGCATGGCCGAATGGGTGCCGTAGAGACCATTCGTTTTAAGAATACCTCTACCTCAAACCAGCCTGAATGGGTGTTAGGGGATGGCATAGCAAAAATCGTTTATCGTTATGATGCTGTTGGCAACCGCCGTAGTATGGAAGTTACCAATGGTATCATGGAAGTCAAAGAGCCAATTAGGGCTGACGCAATAGAGCCGATAACGCTCATCGAGGGTGAACCGGCCGATATCTATTTACAAAGATACTTCCATAAAAGCGTTGTTGTGGACAAGTTAGCCTATGAAATTACAACTGAGTCGTTACCAAAAGGTCTAAAGTTAGACTCCGCTACAGGGCAAATTACAGGCAAGCTCAGCTACAACGCTAAAGAAAAATATGAAATCGATGTAAAGGTATTTGATCCGGATTTTGAATCGTACTTTGTCAAAAAGAAAATAACGATTAATGTGGTTAATGTTGAGCCAATTATAGTAAAACCAACAGAGTCATTACCTGATATAGTAGAAGGTGGCACACTGGTTATTGATTTGGCAAGTAAGTTTACGCTCTCTGATCCAGACTTAACTATCGTTGGCTATCAAGTAGATGGTTTGGCCGATAGCATAAGTGTTGGACCACAAGGGAAATTGTCTCATCGACTGAATTATAACACCCAAGGGAGTTATCCCAATGTCCCTGTGACGATTACAGTTAAAGATGAGCTAGGTGATACTTACACCAAAACGTGGCATTTTTCGTTAACGGTAATAGATACTAAAAGAATCACAACGTCTGTAAGAGCATTTTATACAAAAGATGAAGGGCAGCGATTTGATTTGTCGACGCGTGACAAATTTCATGTGGTTGACCCTGAACTTACGATCACGAGTTTTAGTATCTCTCACTTACCTGCCGGGTTAGAGTTTGATACCCGCACTGGTGTTATATCCAATAAACTTATGTATAGCGCTGCACAAAATACGCCTTATACAATCACAGTAACAGCCCATACCAATGATCCAAACTACGCTGCACAATGGTCATTTACCTTAGATGTTAAGGATAAAGTTGCTGTTGAAAGTGTGCCTAACAAACCAGGAGATGAGGTGCTTCTTAAGGAATACTTTGATGTCGATTTTGATTTAACTCGCCAAGGAGTACTCTTTAATTTTTATGATACCAGTTTAACTTACAAATACTCGCTACACTCAGGGGCGTTACCACCGGGGTTAACAATAGAAAATAATCATATTACTAGGTCTATTCCATCAAATAATAAACAAAATTATTTCTCGGCCACAATTAAAGTGGTTGCCGCTGAAGACCCTGCCGCAGTTGCCTACAAAAAGATAGACTTCAAAATTACTCACACTATCGTTAAGCACGTTGATGAAGCAAGTATCAATTATTTCAATGTACCTGAGGGGGCGAAATTAACAGGACATAGCTTTGAAAATGAAGACTTTGGTGAAGTGAAGGTTGTCTCGTACAATGATAAACGTGAAATAGGCCCGTTTCTCAAGGTTGTGCCAACAATGAAAGCTGCAAAAGATGGCTTGGAGCATACCTACACAACCGTTATTGAATACCCAAGCGACAGGGAGAATGGAACTGTCATAAACGAAGTTTACTACATCAAAGTACAAGACAAGGGAGACGTAGCTCCACCGCCACGAATAGCAAAGAGCATCCCAAGCCAAGATCTGCGCATAAATACACCGTACGAGCATGACTTTTCACAGTACTTTGCTGTTGACATAGGGCAAATTGTCATTCGCAACTTTACATTTTATGAACTCACACCAGAAGGAGAAAAAATACAAGTTAACGGACCACCCGGAGTTGAAAAAGTTGGAAACTATTTGTTCAATAATAGTGGAATGACTCAAATTGGAGCGTATGAAGTTGAGGTGATTGCCCATGGAAGTGGTGATCCTAGTCAAATAGTTTCACAGACATTTATATTAAAAATCAAACCACTAGGTACTGGGAACTCAGCTCCGACTATGTCAGATCTTAAGCTTCCGAAGGAGAAAGTATCTAAAGGTGATGAATTCTATATTACAGCCTTCGCGTTTGACAGAGATCTTGATGTTGTTAGCGCTTTCCATTTAGAGCTAGATAAAGGTCTTACCTTTAGTGATGGTTTGTCTAAAAAGCGTGTTCATGCATTCAAAGATCCCATAGGAGAGGGGTATACACTTGGGCCTATTCGTGCAATTGGTTCCGGAGAGCTGACTATAAAAGTATGGGCAGAAGATGACACTGGTAGCCAAGGGCCCGCGATAGCAAGAAGTATTACAGTATCTAGTAACCTCCCCGCACTTGAAGATAAATTGCATAGCGAGGGCCAATACGTCTCTTTTAGTGTTGCAGGGTCGTTTGACTTAAATGGTGCAATGCAGCGTCGCTATACGGCCACTAATTTGCCACCAGGATTAACGATTAATAACAATGGCATTGTATCGGGGAAAATTCAATACAATGCACAATCGAATTACCGCGTAAGTATCACGGCAGTGGATGTAAACAACAGTATGAACTTGCAGACTCAGAGCTTTAATTACACGGTCAAAGATGTTCAGCCAATCACTTCAAAAAAAATCGATGATATAAGCATCAATGTGACACAAACACTGAATTATCATATTAGTAAGTTTTTTAGTGTCACCGATAGCAGCTTAAAGCTTAAGTATGATCTTACATTTGCTCCGAGTGATCTTAAAGTTGATGAACAAGGCTATTTACGTGGTTCGTTGTTGGGTCAGTCTGGTGTTCATATGATAAAAGTAACGGCCAGTGATAGTGCTCAGGGGGCGACCGACGAGGCGTGGTTTACTTTAACGGTGAATGATGAAGCGGTTATAACCATGGAACCATCGTCTGCGGGTAAGACGATTGATATTTCATCGTTCGCAGTACCAAGAGATAGAGTCAGGATTGCTGGTTCAGATCCAAGTTGGGCAGAGATAACAAATAATTATAATACGCTTATATTGGAACCCAGCACGGCCTATATTCGCGAAAAGCGATATACAATAACGTTAGAAGCACTTGAATTTAATGATAATAGAGACTTAATTGTTAAGCAGAGAAGTATTTACTACGTAACGGTAACACGATCTAACAGCAAGCCAATAGTGTCTATTTCCGGCTTATCTAGTGTAACCGCTGAAGAGTCAATCCCTTTAAGAGCAAACGCAAGCGACAGTGATGGAACAATAAAAGAGTACATTTGGGATATTCCTGCAGGATTAAAACAGGTTGGTAGCGGCGCTAATATTAGTGTGTTAGGCGAAAGAGCTGGTCAATACACCGTGCGAGTGAGCGTAAAAGATGACAAGGATTTGATTAGTGAATGGGCTACGCACACCATCACGGTGAAGGCGAAAGTTCCCGATGTTATAAAAAATGTAGCTCCGACAGCGCAAATCAGCGGTCCATCTCTGCTTACAAAGGGAAGTAGTGGTACATTTGATGCCATTGTAACTGACCCTGACGACACGCACTTTACTTATAATTGGCAAAGCTCTTCAGGAATGGTGCAATCAGGAAGTAGCAGTAATAGTCGTTTTACGTTAAAAGCAGGCGCTTCTGGTCAACAATGGGTGAGCTTAAAAGTTACCGATGCACATGGTAACTCAAGTGGCAAAGTGTATAGGTATATCAGTGTTCCTAACCCGTTAGCAGGGCCGCCACTGACTATCGCAAACAGAACATTAGATGTTGGTGCTGCCACCACAGCCACAGCAGATAATCAAAATGGTAATGCTGTGGCTTATGAGTGGAGAGCTTCATCTGCATCGGGTTTAAGCATATCAGGAAGTGGTCGTACTGTGACGATTACCGGCCATAAGGAAGGTAACTATTTCATCTCAGTAAGGGTACAAAATGACAGTGCTCAGTGGAGTGAATGGTCAGCGTATAACCTAATTAGTGTCAAGGTACCACAGCCAAATAAGGCGCCTTCAGTGACATTGAGTGGCTCTGAATTATTGTCTTCAGGAAGCAGTACCACTATCAATGCATCGGGCAGTGATCCAGATGGCAGCATTCATAGCTATGAGTGGCAAACATCCAGTGGGTTATCACTTTCAGGTAGTGGCCGAGAGATTACGGTCAAGGCAACGGGCAGCGGTAGCCAGTGGGTTAAAGTCAGAGTAAAAGATAATGAAGGTACTTACAGTCCGTGGGTGGTTAAAAATATAGGCATTGTCACTCGGCCTCAAAGTGCGACAACTGTGACAGGATCGGTTTCATTTACACAAAATGGTTACTCTGGTGGTGGCACATTAACCGTATCTGATTTAAACGGTATTAGTGCTGCTAATGTGAATGTTTCGGGTGTACCGTTTTGGGTGAAAATGTCGAGAGTCCAAGCTAGTGATAACAGTGTGCGATTAGGCTTTAGTGTCAATAAAAAGGCGATAATCGAGGTTGGCTTTCGTTATGGCTTTTATCTCACTATTAACACTAAAGATAACCTCAGTGCACAAGACTCAAAACGTGTGTATGTGAGGGTATCGCGAAATACAGACACTTTAATGCGCATGGCCAGTGTGCCGCAAACATTAATGGCCGAGCCAGCACCCATTATGCTGCGTTCAGCAGCGCTTAACGCCGAGCCAAAGCCTGTCAAAGTGCTTGCACAAAAGCCGATGGGAAAAACCAAAAGTTATTGGTTTACCTACGACAATAACAACCGTGTTGTGATTGATGGTGGGCGTTTGGAAAACGGTACAATTAACG
>NZ_ARPN01000194.1:0-226 GCF_054966645.1 Pseudoalteromonas sp. SANK 73390 | reverse complement strand
TCACCTATCAAGGTGCCATTAATTTCAGCTGCTTGAATGCTTGAATCAGTCACCGTCCCATTTATAGTTAAATCTAGCTGTGATGGTAAATCTACCTGCGGTAAATTAGTAAGTTGTGAGCCGTCACCTATAAATGCGCCGGCTTGAATATGTGAATCTGTAACAGCGCCTTCTTGGGTTAAATCTATTTGCGAAGGTAAATGTTCGTTAGCAAGGTTAGTCACCT
>NZ_ARPN01000193.1:0-41746 GCF_054966645.1 Pseudoalteromonas sp. SANK 73390 | reverse complement strand
ATTGTATTTTAGGGGGTGTAATAAATCGGTGAGTTCGGCCCAACAGGCAGCCCAAAACCAAATACCCAAATGTAGAACAGCAGTACCCAGCCTACAAAGAAAAACATACTGTATGGCAGCATGGTCGCAACCAAAGTACCAATTCCCATATCTTTTTTGTACTTCGTCGCAACGGCTAAAATAAGGCCAAAGTAACTCATCATGGGCGTTATTAAGTTAGTCACTGAATCACCAATTCGATATGCTGCTTGAATCGTTTCTGGTGCGTAGCCAACAAGCATTAACATAGGTACAAATATCGGTGCGGTCACGGCCCATTGTGCTGATGACGATCCTAAGCTTAGGTTAACTAGCGCACACATAAATATAAATAATACAAATACTTCAGGGCCTGTCAGGTTGAGCGCGGTAAGTAATGCAGCTCCATTTATTGCCAAAATCGTACCTAAATTAGTCCACTTAAAAAACGCAACAAATTGGGCAGCAAAAAACACTAATACGATATACATGCCCATTGAGCCCATTGATTTGCTCATCGCATCAATAACGTCACGGTCATTTTTCATCGTGCCAACGACACGACCATACACAAAACCAGGAATTGCAAATGTCACAAAGATGAATACCACAATCCCTTTTAAAAAAGGTGAACCAGCAACTAAGCCTGTCTCAGGATGACGTAAAATACCACTTTGTGGCACTATTGTTAGCGCAAGTAAAGCTGATACTATTAGTAATGAAAAACCAGCCCATTTAAGCCCCGACTTTTCAATTGCCGACAAATGCTCTATGTTGTTTTCACCTAAGTCAATACTTGCATCATTAGGGTTATATTTACCAAGACGCGGTTCAACAATTTTCTCTGTTACTAGAGTACCTACGATAGCAATCAAAAAGACCGATATCATCATGAAGTACCAATTTGCTTCAGGACCTACTTGATAAGTGGGGTCTATCATTTGTGCCGCTGGTGTTGTAATACCAGCCAGCAGTGGATCAATCGTTCCAAGTAATAAATTTGCACTATACCCACCTGATACCCCTGCAAAGGCAGCCGCTAAGCCAGCCAAAGGGTGACGACCTAAACTATGGAAAATCATCGCAGCCAAAGGTATAAGTACAACATAACCCAATTCAGATGCTGTGTTAGATAATATCGCGGCAAATACCACCATAAAAGTGACCAACCGCTTTGAAGCGCCCATCACCATGCCACGCATTGCCGCTGATAATAGTCCTGAATGCTCAGCTACACTCACACCTAATAACGCCACTAGCACGGTTCCAAGCGGAGCAAAACCGGTAAAGTTCGTAACAAGACCGGTGACAATTTTTTGTAAACCTTCTGCACTTAAAAGACTAACGACTTCAATAATACCATCAGGATCTCTGCCCTTAGCACCTTCAGGGCGAGGGTCAATTGCACTTAACCCCATCCAATCAGCAATACCACTAAAAACAACAATGGCGACACAAAACATCGCGAACAAAGTAATAGGGTGAGGCAACATATTACCTAAAAACTCTACAGTCGCTAAAAAGCGGTTAAACCAACCCTTGCTTTGCTGGCTTTTGGCTTGCGTCTCTGTAACATTTGACATAGCTTACAATCTCTAAATCTAAAAAATCGCGATAATTTAACATTTTTTACTTTTATAATCACAAAGATTCGTCGACCGACCACTCAGATAGGATAAAATATTTGTTTTGAACATATTACCACCGCCTCAAAAACTTTAGCTCATCAAAACAACGACAATTAACTGCGGTGTTGCTTATTTGTACCTAATTTATTATTTGCTCGACTTGATCTAGATGCATGTTCACGTACGACACGCCGAGTTTCAGAGCTATCTATACACCGCTTATAGTAACTTGATATTTTAGCCTTCGCTTGTCTTGCTGCATCTTTTGGTAATATATCTGGTTTATCGTACAAGTCAGTTTTTAAACCGCTATAAAGCCAAGGGGTATGCAAATAGGCATTCGGTACATGCGCCAGCTCTGGTAAATAGCGACGTATAAAATCACCTTGAGGGTCAAGCTTTTGCCCTTGTGCTACTGGGTTATAAATTCTGGGTGGGTTAATGCCAGTCGTACCCGATTGCATTTGTATTTGAGGATAATGAATACCCGGCTCATAGTCGATAAAAGTACTTGCTAAGTAAGCTGCCGTTTTAGGCCAATCTAACCATAAATGATAACTAGCATAGGCAACCAGCATCGCTCTCATCCTGAAGTTAATCCAACCAGTATGTATCAACATGCGCATGCAGGCATCAACAAATGGCACACCTGTATAACCCGCTTTCCAACGCTCAAAGTTGATTTCGTCAAACCCGCCTTCGCGCATTTTAATTAAGGAGCGATGCACGGCCTCTAATTCATAGCGTGGTTCAGATTCTAATTTTTGCACAAAATGACTGTGCCAATATAGCCGAGCAATAAACCCTGCTTTTTGTCGTTTATTTACACAAAGAGCATAAGAATCATTGATTATTTTTTTTAAGCTTAAGCTGCCATAACATAAGTAGGGGCTTAATCTAGAACTACTTGAAACTGAACTTACTGGGCTAGATATGCCATACAAATATTTATTAATACGCGTATTAAAAAAGCTGTTTAAGGTAGCATTTGCATGAGGAATACCACCCAACTGCATATTTTGGGCGACAAAGTTATCGTTTCCTGGATATATGTCTAATAACTCTAACCCGCTGTGAAAATTTATTAAAGAATTGAGACGACTCGGCGCACTGATTAATGGGCTATCTAGCCACTGAGCTGCCATTTTTTGCCAATTTGCTCTTTTAATATTACCCCGAAATACAGCTTGTTGACGATACTCATGTATACCAATGTGTTGTAGGTTACACCAATTAAAAACTTGTTTATCTCTTTCGTATGTCCAATTATTTCCCGTTTCTTGATGACAAAATAACGCACTGATTGGGTAGCAAGTATTAATTTTTGACAAAATATCAACTACGTTACCAAATCGAATACACAAAAAACCACCAAGCTTCTCAAGCTCAGCTGCATAAGAACGAATGGTTTGCGAGATGAAATAAAACTGCCTGGCGCTGGTGTCATTAAGTTGCCAGTATTTTGGTTCTATGACATACAAAAACAAAGTGGGTAAGTTGTTTTTTTGACTGTACTTCAGTGGTGCATGATCCTCTATCCTAAAATCACGCTTTAACCAAACCACATTAATCACAGATAACACCTTTAAACAAAAGTGGATAACGCCTTAAACGATTTCCTATATAATCATCTGCAAGTACTTGTTTGGCGATTCGTTGTACGTCATCGTCTATTGCAAATACCCACTCAAAACGCTCCACTGCGAGCAGTAAACCTCGCTTTAAGTATGGTTGCTGCTTAAATTCAGCACAATTTGTTTTGATGATTTCTAACTTTTCTGGGTGTACCTTTAATTCATTTAAAGCGGCAACAACAAACTCAAAGTCACGACTTTGATGTTTATTATTGCTCAGCTTACGCGTTGTTTTAGCCATATAGCTATTTGTCACTCTCTAGCTGTTTTTTTAACGACTCTATTTTTACAAGGAAGTCTTCTTTATGCTTATCATGCTCATAATCTAGGTGATAAGTATTATGGAACCCATATCGCATAAGTACACCACTGCCTTTAAAGTAGATTGTATATCCATCAATATCAGAAAAGGCTGTTATACCACCATATAGCTTGCCGTCAGATGTAACTTCACCATGTTTTTGAATATACTCATAAACACTCAAAATGGTTCTGCTATCTATTTCATTTTTCATTGCAACTCCTATTAGTAAGTTATTCTACGTATTAGAATTGGTGTAGGATCAATAAAATACAAGCTTTAACAGCACTGAGTTTATGCAAATTCAATTTTTAGGACCACCTTCAGGCATCCCAAGTAATTATCGCCACATGTCAGCGACTGCAATAAGCTTTGAAACATCAAAACAGTGGTTACTCATAGATTGTGGCGAGGCACTCAGTTACTTAAGGCAAAGCTTTCACCAGCAAAATTGGCAGTTATTTGCATCTCTCATATCCATGGTGAACACTGTTATGGATTACTAGGTTTGCTATCGAGTATGTCTTTGCATGGAAGAGTCGCTCCTGTGACATGAATTGCACCTCATAAACTTATTCAGTTTATTCATACCTGCTTTAGGGGCTGTTGATCTTTGCTGTGAGTTTTTGCAGCAGTCATTCGGGTATAATTGCCGAATTTGCAAACAAGTATGCTATTAAACGCATACCGCTTACCCACTTTAGGGTGCGCTACCATGGCCCTGGTATGCTAGAACCACTCAAAAAAGAAGCCAAAGAACATTACCAGGGAGAATTACATTTTGCGCAAGACTTACTTTGCTTGACCATTTCGAAGCAAAGCCTGAAGTAACTCTTGATCTGACTGGACGATAATCGCATACTGCTGCGCTGCATATATTAAGCTGTCTATTTGCGGCGTTATCTTCTCTATACATGCTTGTTGAAACAAGGTAGAACGCCTATCACCACGCATGTGGGCTAGTGCGAGCGTGTGGCCACAACTGGCTGCATATTGTTCAAAACCATTTTTTTGTGCCGCTCGTTTACCAAGCATAAAATCTTCCGGTTCACACCCAACCCTTGCATGGTGCCTAGAGCGAACTAGCCAATGCTTTGCCTGCCAATAAACATCATCCAGCACAATATCTGGGCGACGCTGCATTTTACGTTGGCAGTTTACAGTCAAATGAGCTGCATTAAGCCGGTTTATTGGACTCAGTTTAGTAAAGTAATTTAAGGGGGCAGCAAGGCGCTGCTGTTTTATCTCTACGATATGACACAAGTGGAAATCTTCAGCACACATTTTTGCAGATTCAGGCCCAACTAACACGTAATATCGCGTTAGGTTATGCGAACCGGTTCCTGCGCTTAAACGCTCAACAACATCTAATATGTAATCATCAACATAAGGTAAAAATGTGTCGACTATGTCATTATAAGTTTGCTCAGGCAAACGTTTAAAACGGTGTTCATCATGCTTAAATGCTAAAGGTAAAGTATTAAAGTCTAGCTCTTTAGCTAAAGTACTATTTGTCTTGAACGCCGCGCCACCTGCTTTTCTTTGTAGCGCTTTTTGCCAACGCTTATACAGAATATGTTCATTATCAAACTCAGATACAGCTGATTGCGTTGTTAGTTTATTGTCGACAGACAGCTGGCATGCTTCGAGATACGAGTCAACAAAAGCTTGAGCGCCTGCAAAAACTTGCTCTTTAGAAACCAAAGGTTTTTGTCTAACCTTTATATCACTAGATGTCATTTGTTGGTCGCTTGCATGATGTCGAGCCAAAAATAGACTTGTCACAAAACGAAATAGATCCCAAACAGCATGACCAATACATGCATCATCAAAATCATTGGCCGTAAAAATGATGGTGTCGCCATGAGAGCCTTCTTCACTAATAAACCCAAAGTTTCCTGTATGGCAATCGCCAAGAATACTTGTTAAAGGCATCTCAAAAAGCACAGCGGGCAATGCAATATTACCGTTAGCAAAGTCATGATACATCAACGCTGCGCTGCCCCTTAAAAATAGAAATGGGCTACTGGCCATTTTTATGTGTTTTTGTAGTGTTCCAACTGGCCGGACACAATCAATGTTGGTCAATATTACTTCTATTTGAGTCTGCCTGTTCATATTAACTCCTTCACATTAACAGATAAGTTTCCTATTAATGGTTTAGAGTGAACTATAAACCATCAAGTAGAGGTAAAAACTTCTAAATACTTTACCACACGCTAGCTAAAGGATGTGACAATTTAGTTGCAATAATATGACTTAGACTTGCTTAGTTTTAAGTTTTGAAAATTATTAAAACAAGTTGTTGCAAGAAACAAATTAATTTCTTATTTAATCTAAGAAACGGATCAGAAGGCACTTTGGTTATAATTTTGAGTAACTGGGGGGAAGTTAAGTCAGAAAACCCTACTGGCAAAGCCAATTCAACCTTAAACAGTAGCTCGGCATTGCACATTCGTCAATATACAAGATGAATTCACGGTATATCTGAGATTATCTCACTGTATCTCACAGATTACTTTTTAATCGTTTCGTAAGAATTTCAATACACAAAATGATGCAATTAAATCTGTCTTCAAATTGACTACGTAGCATTTTTTTCATTACCTATAGGTATGCGAAATCAACTTCACTCAATACTTGATTTGGCAGTTGTTGTGCTTTGACCAGATAGTCAAACGCTCACATATAATAATAAACAAACCGATAGGATGTAGTATGCGTAATTTTAACCACAGTAAAATAGCCCTAAGTGTGGCAGTATTTTTAGCTGGAGGCACAACTGGCTATGCAGCCGAACAAACAGGCGCAGAAGAAGTAGAAAAGATTCAGATCACAGGCTCTCGCATAGCCCGTTCTAGTGCGCAAATGACAACACCAACCACCGTTTTAGATGCAAAAGCCATCGAAATGTCGGGTGTAAAAAATATTGGCGATTTAATGCATAAGCTACCTGCTATGATTGACGGCGTAGGTGGTGTTACAGCACGCGATCAAAATGGTTCCGGACTCTCAACAGCGGGACAAGAATTAGTCAACTTACGTGGCTTAGGCACTGAACGAAGTTTAGTATTGGTTAATGGGCGTCGCCATGTGCCTGGGGATGCAGGTAACTCAGCAGTCGACTTATCAATGATCCCAACAGCACTGGTTGAACGAGTAGAGATTATAACCGGTGGGGCGTCTGCAATTTATGGCGCAGATGCAGTAACCGGTGTTGTTAACTTCATCATGAAAAAGGACTTTGTTGGTTTTGATATTGACGCCTCTTACGGCGAAAGCGCTGAGGGTGATGCCAAAAGCAACGACCTGTCAATTACTTTTGGCCAAGACTTTGCCAATGGAAAAGGTAACTTTACAGTACATGCAACCTATTCTAAAAAAGATGAAGTAAAAGCAACCAGCCGAAACTATGCCAACTTAAATCATTCATTTTTGTCAAATCCAGATAATACAGGGCCTAATGACGGAATTCCCGATACTTTATTTGTCAATGATTTACGGTTTCAAGCACTCAGCGCTGAAGGGTTAATTTATGTACCTAACGACAATTACTTCTTTGGTGATATGCCAATTACACAAGCACCTGTGCCAACATTTGCAAATGACCCAATTGAGTTTCCTTTTGGTAAAGTAGGGTATGACACATTCACAATCGACAGAGCTGATGGGCGCTTTAGGCCTTTTGAAAATGGCGCATTTTGTAGTGGACCTGTAACGTGTGATGGAGGTGATGGATTTAGGACTCCTGAAACAATCTACCTTGTTGCCCCAAGCGATCGATTTTTATTTGATTTTGGCACCCGCTATGACATTGCAGATGACTTAACTATTTTTGCTAATGCTAAATACGCTAAGGTTGAGTCTTTTGCTACAGGCCAAGCAAGTATCTTTCACGATGACAACTTTGGCCCTTTAGTATCACTAAAACTTGATAACCCGTTTTTACCTGAAGGTTTGCGCCCATTGATGCAAGAGCGAGGTTTAACAGAAGTAGGCCTAGCCGTTGTCGGCTTACCTTCAAGCGCCGATAACACACGTGAAACGAAACAGTTTACCTTTGGTGGCGAAGGGCAGTTTAGTGATTATGACTATGAATTTTACATTCAACATGGACAAGTAGACGGTGATATTTACGAGCAAACTACTTATAACGAGCGTTATTATCGCGCACTAGATGCAACGACCAATGAGGCTGGAGAAGCCGTATGTCGTGATACATCAGATTCATCATGTGTCGCATACAATCCGATTTTCAAGCAAGCTTCCGCAGAAGCTTTAGCGTACGCTGGCGTAATACTTCACCGCCAACAAAAGATGAAACAAACGCTCGCAAGTTTTGTGGTAAATGGTGATTTAGGGTCAACAAGTCTTGGTCCTATTGCATTTGCTGCTGGGTTAGAATACCGCAAAGAGCAATCATCAAATTTACCTGACCCCCTTACTTATGGCCGAGATGAAAACGGTATTGGCCTTGGGTTAGTTGGGCTGACCACTGGGCAAAGTGCAGAAACCAACATATTTTTAAGCCCTGTTGAAGGTAGCTATGATGTTAAAGAGTTATTTGCGGAGGTAAGCGTTCCGCTACTATCAGACTTGCCGCTTATTGAAAGTCTTGATTTTGAAGTTGCTGGACGATATGCAGACAACAGCATAACTGGAGGCGACTTTACTTACAAAACAGGTTTTAATTGGCAAATAGGGTATGACATTGGTAGTAGGGTTAGCTTTTCTAGAGCGGTCAGGGCACCCAATGTACAAGAATTATTTGCACCTAGTTCAGCAGGTGCAAATAACTTTACAGACCCATGCCATAATACAAACCTAACCGCTAATGCTGCAGCAACAGCTAACCGTAAGGCAAACTGTGCAGCTTTAGGTCTAAGTGAAGAATTTGTATCGAATGCTTCTTTTGGTACTGTATTACAACAAACCAGCGGTAATGAGCAGCTCAAGCCAGAAACAGCGGATACTTTAACAGTTGGTTTAACCTATACACCAAGTGCTGATTTTAACCTAGCAATTGATTATTGGGATATTGAAATAACTGACGCGATAACAGAGATAGACGGCACTGATGTGCTTGAAAACTGCGTAGATGGCTCACAATTAGATAGCAACTTCTGTGACAAGGTAAAGCGTGCAGACAACGGTAATATTTTATATGTCGGCGTAAATAGCATTAATGCTGCTAGGTTTTCGGCAAGTGGTGTCGACGTAGAAGGGATGCTAGGCTTTGATTTAGCATTGGGTCGCTTAAGTTTTAGAGTGAATGCCTCATATCTTGATGAACGTATTTCGGAACAAAACCCTAAAAGTGGGCAACCTATTGAAAATCAAGCGGGTAACCGAGAGTACCCTCGCGTTAGAGCAAATATCAGTACAACCTATCAATATGAAGACCTTACGGCGAGTATAAATAGTAACTATGTAGGGAGCTCTACCTTTAATAAAACCCGATCTGACGAATATTACCCATCAGAGTTTGGTAATCAAGTAGCAAGTTATACCACTCACAATTTGCGCGTAAATTATCAAGCATCTGATGAAATAGTCGTCTATCTTGGCATAAATAATTTTGCTAACAAAAAACCACCAAAGCTTCCATTACTAAACCAAGGTAACATGTATTACGACGCAATTGGTCGTACATACCGTGCCGGCGTAAAATATAGTTTCTAAATAAATCAAAACTTATATGTAAAAAAGCAGAGCTGATGCTCTGCTTTTTTATGAATTGCTCGTATTATCGGGCATTGGTGCTTTCAAAGATTTTGTCAGCAGAGGCTGCTACAAACCCTGTGTAAACTTCACCGTTTGGTTGCTCATAACGCAATGCAAATTCATAAAAACAGCTTGGGATCTTAAACTCACCATCGCTGAATGTAACGCTGTGGTGGTCAGCCAAAGTCGAAGACTGTTCTAACAAAACTTCAGCAGAGCCCTTAATTTCGCCACCAGATGTATTAAGCGCAAAACCTGCATCTTTAAGTGCTTGGTTAACCGCTTCAATCGTATTAAACCCAGATAAATAATTAATACTCACAGTAAAGTGATTAGCACGATATCCCCATGCAGACATCCAAGCCGCATATTCACTTTCTTGTAAAAGCTGTTGATATATTTCATGGCTCACTTGCCAATGCGTACCAGAATATAAGAAGTCCTCAGCGGTCACTGCACTTTCATCAATCTGCTCAACCATGTCATTGATAATAGCTTGCAGCTCTGGTGAGCATTGCTCTACTAATAACTCTGAAATAAATACTTTTGGCTTTGTTGGGTCTGAATGCTCATAGTGCTTAGCGTATAACTTCTTTGCTTCAAAGTGGTATTCGCCACACTCTTTATAACCAACTGCTATAAAGTGGGCCGCTAATTTTTCTAGCCCAACCTTCTCATGGTTAAAGGTACGAAGTGCGATGTGATCATTAATCACATCATCTTTTTGTGTTGACCCTAACAGCTCATGTACCTTCACTGCTGAAGGCGTAACTGACAGGTAGTTGCTCCAAAGTTTGTCAAATAGTTGATCAACATTGTTGTGCATAATGGGTTCCTTAATTGTGCGGCTATCACCGCGTTAACTTGGTGCGATTAAGCGCGACGCAGCAAGTTTATAAAGTAAATGTTCTAACAGAATCACCCGCTTCAAGCCCCAAAGCTTGGGCTACGCAGGGTTCGATACTCAATGTTTTAGTGGTGCTATCATATGAACATTTATCAGTAAAAGTCGCTTTAAAGCTGGTTAAACCTTGGTTTGAAATAGCACGAGCTTGGCCACTGATATTGCTATGAATGCTCACCTTAGCCACTACAGAGTGCTGTACGGTTCGGATATTGCTAAGCTTAGCTTCAACAGTAGGACCTGCATCGAACAAGTCAATATACCCTCGGTGCTCAAACCCTTCCTTTTCTAATAGTTTTAGTGCTGGTTTGGTTTTTTCATGAACTTGGCCGATAACAGCTTGTGCTTGCTCACTTAGTAAATTGGCATAGATAGGGTATTTTGGCATCAGCTCACTTATAAACACCTTATCGCCTAAGCCAACCAAATGATCCGCTTGAGGAAACTCAATGCTGAAAAAGTGCTCTTGCAACCACTGCCAAAATGGTGAGCGGCCATTATTATCACTCACACCACGCATTTCAGCTATAACAGTTTGTGCGAAACGTGTTTCGTGATCAGCCATAAATACAAAACGCGAACGACTTAAAAACCGACCCGCTAGACCTTTACGAAATGGTTCACGTAAAAATAGTGTACATATCTCTGAGCAACCGGTGTAATCATTACACATGCTTAAAATATCGACGGTATTGTATACACCAAGCGTACGCGAGTGATGTACTGTTTTGCCTAAGTGGTAGTGATACAAAGGAATTTGCATACCCACTGCCGCCTCGATGGCGGTAGTGCCCATGATTTCACCCGTTTCACTGTCTTCAAGCACAAAAACATACCCCTCATCAAAGGGTTTATTTAATTGTTTAGCGAAGCTACGTTCTGAGCGAGAGATTTTCTCTTGTAATAAATCATCATCCACTGGCAATGAAGTAAAGCCATGACCAGATTCTATGGCTATCTGTTTAAAAGCAGCAAAATCATTGCTGTTTATTGGTCTAAGTATCTGCATAATTGCAATCAATGAGAGGTGTTACCACCTCTCATACCTATTAGCCGTTTACCACGTCAGAGACTGCCATCTCAAAACGCGCCAAGCCCGCAGTAATGTCTTCATCAGGTATAACCAGTGATGGGGTAAAACGAATAACATTTGTACCGGCTACTAGAGTCATAAGACCATGCTTGGTGCTAGCCACTAAAAAGTCACGAGCGCGGTCTTTAAAGCTGTCATTTAATACAGCTCCTAATAACAAACCTTTACCGCGAACCTCAGCAAATACATTGTATTTTTCATTAATGGCATTTAAGCCATCACGAAATAGCTGCTCTTTATGCTTAACTTGGGCTAACACCTCTGAGTTATTCACTGTATCAAATGCAGCTTCTGCTACCGCACAGGCAAGCGGGTTACCACCGTAAGTAGACCCATGAGTACCTACTTTTAGGTGCTTGGCAATATCAGTCGTTGTGATCATCGCACCGATAGGGAAACCTCCACCAAGGGCTTTTGCTGTCGTTAATATATCTGGTGTTACGTCTAAACCTTGATAAGCATAAAGCTCACCAGTGCGGCCAACACCCGACTGTACTTCATCAAAAATCAATAGTGCGTTGTGCTTGTTACACAAAGCGCGAACACCTTTTACAAACTCTTTAGTTGGACTGATGATACCGCCTTCACCTTGCAAGGGCTCCATCATAACAGCACATGTTTTATCACTAATTAATGCTTCAAATGCAGCTAGGTCATTGTAATCACAATGAACTACATCAGCAGGTTTTGGGCCAAAGCCATCAGAGTAAGCTGCTTGCCCACCTACAGTCACAGTAAAAAATGTACGCCCGTGGAAACCTTTATTGAATGCAATAATTTGTGTTTTATCTTCACCATGCTTATCTAATGCAAAACGGCGTGCGAGTTTAAGTGCAGCTTCGTTTGCTTCAGCACCAGAGTTTGCAAAATAAACTTTATCTGCAAATGTGGCATCGGTTATTTTTTTTGCCAAACGTAAGGCTGGCTCATTAGTCATTACATTTGATAAATGCCATAACTTTTGACCTTGCTCAGTTAATGCATTTACTAGTGCAGGGTGACAATGACCAAGACAGTTAACAGCAATACCGCCTGCAAAATCAATGTATTCGTCGCCCTTTTGATCCCATACTCGTGACCCTTTGCCTTTTACAGGGATCACTTCTGATGGGTTATAATTTGGTACCATAACCTGATCAAATAATTCGCGGTTTGTTTGCATGACGACGTCCTCTTATTTTACTTCAATTTGAACGCACCTTTTTTATACAATTTTAAAGATGCCTAATTATCTTCATTATTACGTTGTTCAAAGTAAATTTGCAGTGCAATTTTACTCAAATTGATTAAAATAAGAAGTAAATTAACGATTCTTTTATTCAAAATGATAAATTCACACGATGAAAAGCTAATTGCTCTATTACGCTCAAACGCCCGTGCAAGTATTTCAGAATTAGCAAGAAGCTTAGACTTATCGCGCTCTACTGTACAAAGTAGGCTGCAAAAACTCGAACAATCGGGTGTTATCCAAGGCTACAGCGTTGAGTTTGGTAAAGAGTATTTATCAGAACTCGTTGAAGCCCATGTATCAATTAAAGTTAAACAAAAGTTGACCACTAAAACCAACATCGCATTAAAGCATTTAAATAATATTAGTGCGCTGTATGCAATCAGCGGTGAATACGACATGATAGCTGTAGTTGAAGCTCAGAATTTACAACAACTGAGCACAATTCTTGATAACATTGGCAATTTAGAAGGGGTAGAACGAACGAATTCATCGGTTATTTTAGAGACTAAATTTAAACGCTAACGAGCACAATTCTTGATAACATTGGCAATTTAGAAGGGGTAGAACGAACGAATTCATCGGTTATTTTAGAGACTAAATTTAAACGCTAACTGCAACGCCATTTAATATCGAGTTGATGCAACTCAATTAGCATTCTAGTACTTTTGTCTAACTGACTATAATGCCACCTAAAATATAGTAAATATAAACAATACCTTAATCAAAATCACCGTTTATGGCCTATGTTACTAATAGAAATCAGCAATTACTTTCTATCCACAGTTATTTTTTGCTAGAACTTAGTAACGTGTGTAATTACTACCACGCAAAAGTTTTTTATTTTGATTTACATTTCCAGATTAACTATTGCTTTATTGTAAGTAATTACCACATCCGTTTTGACTACTTAAAAGCACTCTAAACACTAAAAATTTATCTTTAATATGTTACTGACGAATACAAATAGCTATCATTATTAGCAGTTTGCTTTTTAGTCACATCTAGCTAAGTTTACCATCACAAATACCCATTTATATCTGTATACATATTTTTATTATCTTACAAAGCACTAGTTACTCATAATAATGCAATAGTTTTCCCCCACGCAAGTAAAGTTACTCTAACTTATTGAGTGTTATATTAATTTTATTCACTTTACAGCAGTAAGGCTTGGTATTAGCTTAGTGCTCTAAATAGTTGGTCTGTGTTTTGCTCTACTACGATGAGAACCCTTAGCACAGCCTGATCTTAATTAAAACTGCACTGTTATGGTGCAATTTTAATTAAAAATGCACTGTCATATTGCGTAAACACAAGTTTGATTTACTGTTGATATGATTACCACTGTTTCCGATTGTTAAGCAGTTAAAGGCACGGCACTGTGGCAAGGATTAATTTACCATCACTATGGTTTATTTGGAGCCTGCTATGTTAACCAAACGCTTTTTTAAAACGAAAGAAGAAGCTGAAGTCACTTTTGAATTTGTACACCCAAACGCCCAAAAAGTTGAACTTGTCGCTGAGTTTACTGATTGGAAACCTATGGCAATGAAATTTGTCAAAAAAGACAAAGTATTTAAGCTTAAAAAACGGCTTCCTATCGATAAACAATACCATTTTAAATACCTTATTGATGGTAAACTTTGGGACAACGACAATCAAGCAGACGCCTATGTACCAAATAATTTTGGTACAGAAAATAGCATCGTAAATACTCAGCGTTTAGCGTAGTTCCGCTTATGCAGGGGTTATCTCAGCTATATTATTTGCACGGCATTGGCTACGATTTTATAAAGTATACAGGCGAACACGTTGTGTTTGATGAGCAAACTCGTTCACAAGCACTGCGTTGTTGTGGGATTGACACAGCAAATCAAAAACAGATTAATAAACTCAATTTTGAACTGGATATTGCGCCTTGGTTAGTTGCTGTAGGTGACGTTAGTATTGTTGAACAAAAGGACACTTTGTTTAAAGTTCGCATGCCAGATTATCAATGTCATGGTATTGCGAGTATTCATATTAAAAATCTTAACTATGAATATCAATTTGACTTGAGCAAAGGAATGATTGTTGGCGAGTTTATTCATGAAGATACTCGCTATGTCGAAGTTGCTTATCAAATAATGGGGATGCCAGCAGGCTATTTTGACGCAAAAATTAATCTACCTGAAGGGCAGTATAATACCCAAATTTGGTCGGTTCCCAACGAATGCTACAAGCAAACAACACACCCTACTACGGGTATTTCAGTGCAACTATATACTTTATATAGCGATAGAAACCTAGGCATTGGCGATTTTGCTGACCTTGATGAGCTAATCATACATAGCGCGCAAAGTGACTGTGATTATATACTATTAAATCCCTTACACTTGTTGTTTACAAATCAGCAGCATAAGGTGAGTCCATACAGTCCAAATCATCGGTGTTTATTAAATCCACTGTACATTGCAATTGACCGTACGCAAGAATATGCAATGAGTGAACAATTACAGAACGATTATCAGCAGTGCTTAGTGTCACTGCAAGCACAAAAACAACAGCCTTTTATTGATTATAAATTAATTAGTGAATACAAGTATGACCTTTTAACAGCTGTGTATACTCACTTTAAGCACAATAAAACCCAGCAACATCATGATAAGTTCATTGCGTTTACACAACAATTCGCTGCTCAGCTTAAAGTATTCAATAATGATGAGTGCGCTATCTACTGGCAATATTTAGCACACCAACAACTCAATAATTGCCAACAACTGTGTATAAAAAAGGGAATGGCTATTGGCCTAATCAATGACTTGGCAGTTGGCTGCTCACAAGATAGCCTCGAATATAAAGTAAACCAAGATCTTTATGCCGCAGATGCGCATATTGGTGCGCCACCTGACCCCTGGGCTGAGTCGGGTCAAGACTGGGGGCTCCCCGCACTTAATCCGATGCAACTAAGCAAAAATAAATATGCATTTTTTAAGCAATTGCTGCGTAGTAACATGGCCTCAGTTGGTGGATTAAGGATTGATCATGTTATGGCCATTAGGCGTTTGTGGTGGTGCTTTAATATCAACAATAAAGCCCAAGGTTGTTACGTCTATTATCCATTTGAACACCTCATTGCATTACTCAAGATAGAGTCTCAGTTACAAAAAAACATGATAATTGGTGAAGATCTTGGTGTTGTGCCGCCTGAAATTAAAACCGCAATGCAAGACGCTAATATGCTTGGTAATATTCTCTTTTATTTTGAAAAAGATCAACACGGCGAATTTATTCCCCCAACACAGTTAAGGCACCAAGCTTTACTCATGGTAGCAAATCATGATGTGCCGCCTTTTGCGGCATGGTGGCAGGCACAAGACTTATCCATAAAAGTACAATATAAGCTGTTAGCTGATAATGCATTAGCCTCTGAACGAGCTAAGCGAACAGCAGAAAAAATAAAACTACTACACTGGTTTACAAATGCAGGTGTGACTCATTTGCATGCACAAAGTGAAGCGCGTGAAGTGTATGAAAACTTACTTTATGTGCTAGCAAAATCAACAGTATCGATGTTGTGTTTACAACTTGACGACTTAGATGAACAAGCCTTGCCCGTTAACATTCCAGGAACTTACCTTGAATACCCAAACTGGCGACGCAGGTTATCACAAAGTGTTCGTGACATATTTATCAACAGAAGCGATTTTATTAAAACGTTAACTCAAAGCAGGAAAGGATTATGAACAGCGTAGTATCACCAGACAAACCCGTTCGCGATTACTCAAAACAACTTGATGCGCTCCAAAATGGCTGTTTCTCAGACCCCTTTTCGTTTTTAGGCCTTCACCTTACAGATGCACTAGAATATGAGCTTAGAGCGTACATGCCTGGTGCTAAATCCGTTAGTGTTGAAATTGCAGGCACATCTCAACCGCTCAAGCGGTATCTAAATAGTGATTTATTTTTGTTAACAACTACAGCAAGTGTCCTCACTCACCAAAACAAGTTCACTATAATTTATAGTAAAAGCAAGCAAATCAAACATGATGTATACCGTTTTGGTTGCCATTTAGACGAACAAGCACTGTATTTATTTAATGAAGGTACGTTAGAGCATGCCTATCATCATTTAGGTGCGCACTTTATAACGCATGAAGGTATTGAAGGTGTACGGTTTTCAGTTTGGGCGCCAAACGCTCAAAGCGTCTCTGTTATTGGCGACTTTAACTGCTGGAATAGCTGTGAGCACTTTATGAGGTTTCATCCTGCAAGTGGTATTTGGGAGCTATTCATACCAGAGCTTACGGCCAATCAGTGTTATAAATATTCTATTACGGATGCATATGGGAATAAGCAAGACAAAGCCGACCCATTTGCATTTAAAATGCAACAGGCACCAAGTACAGCATCCGTACTACAACCACTAATAGAGCACAAACCACTCACAAAACAACAGCAAGCAGCTAGAGCGAAGCGTAACCATGTGAGTGCGCCTGTTAGCATCTATGAAGTCCATCTAGGTTCATGGAAACGCCGCGCTGAGCAGGGTAATCGCTATTTGACTTACAGGGAGCTTGCTGACGACTTGCTTCCTTATGTCAAAGACATGGGCTTTACTCATTTACAGCTTATGCCTATTAGCGAATACCCATTTGATGGCTCATGGGGCTATCAACCCGTGGGCTTATTCTCCCCTTCAAGTCGCTTTGGTAGTTTTGAGGATTTTGTGTACTTTACCGAACGCTGTCATGACGCAGATCTTGGCCTACTCATTGACTGGGTGCCTGGACACTTCCCATCAGACCCCCATGGGCTACATAAGTTTGATGGTACGCATTTATATGAACACGCCGACATGCGACAAGGCTTTCATCCTGATTGGAATACCTATATTTATAACTATGACCGCCCAGAGGTTAAAAGCTTTTTACTCGCAAATGCAATTTATTGGTTAAAAGAATTCAAAATTGATGGTTTACGTGTTGATGCTGTCGCATCGATGCTGTATTTAGATTATAGCCGTAAGGATGGTGAATGGATTGCCAATCAGTATGGCGGACGTGAAAATTTAGGTGCTATCGACTGCTTACAACAAGTGAATAAAAGGTGCTACGGAACTGATGCAAGCATTATGATGGTAGCTGAAGAGTCAACAGCATGGCCCGGCGTCACCAACAGTGTTGACAATAATGGACTTGGCTTTGGTTTTAAATGGAATATGGGCTGGATGAACGATAGTCTGAGTTATATGAGCCGCGACCCACTTTATCGTCAACACCACCATCATGAAATGACCTTTTCAATGGCTTATGCTTATTCAGAAAACTATATATTGCCTTTAAGTCATGATGAGGTAGTTCATGGTAAAGGGTCACTGCTGAGTAAAATGCCAGGTGATGACTGGCAGCAGTTTGCCAACTTGAGAGCCTATTTTGCATTTATGTATGCGCACCCGGGCAAAAAGCTGTTATTTATGGGCAGTGAATTAGCAAGTCGACAGGAGTGGGACCACAATCAAGGACTCGATTGGGACCTACTTGAGCATGCATCACACAATGGCATTCAATGTACTGTAAAAAAACTCAATAAACTGTATACCTCGACGCCTGCTTTGTACGAATGTGACCATACGCCCGCTGGTTTTCAGTGGATAGATTGTAATAATGCATCGCAAAGCTTATTTAGCTTCGCTCGTTTTGGTAAAGAGAGTAAAGAGTTATTAATCGTAATTAGCCACTTAACACCACAAGTTTATCATCAATATCGAATGGGTGTGCCAAAAGCTGGCGTATATGAAGTGGTGCTCAATACAGACGATGAGCCGCTATTTGGTTCGGGTATAAAAGTGGTCGGTTCTAAGCAACAGCTGGTACAAACACAGCCAACACCCTCCCATGGTTTTGAACATAGTATTGTTATTAGTATTCCACCTTTAGCAACCCTTTATTTACACTGGATAACGGGTTAAACCATGTTAAATTCAAGACTGGGGAGCTGTCGCCCACTTGGCAGCACGATTGTTGAAGAGGGCGTTAATTTTGCAGTTTATGCCCCCGCAGCTAAATCGGTTTGTCTGTGCCTGTTTGATAGCAGCGGTCACACAGAAGTCGCACGCATTGAAATGTATATGAATGAAGGGGGAGTTTGGAGCTTATTGATATACCCCTTACCCGTTGGTAGTCTTTATGGCTATAGAGCCGATGGTGACTATGCTCCACAAAAAGGTAAATTATTTAACGCACACAAGCTACTTCTTGACCCATATAGCAAAGATTTACATGGTGAGTTTACTTGGAGTGAACGACACTTTTGTCATATGCCAGTCGGTAAATTGAGTCAGCTTGATAACGCCATTGATATGCCAAAATCTAAAGTGGTTGCACTGCGTAAATACGATGGCAAAAAACCTAATGTGCCATGGTCAAAAACCTTCATTTATGAATGTCATGTAAAAGGGGCAACAGCTCGACACCCTGAAATACCCCGTTCGCTTCGAGGTAAACTTAAAGCGCTGGCAGAACCTGCCTTTATCAAGCATCTTAAAAGTTTAGGTGTAACAACATTAGAGCTTTTGCCAGTTCATGCGTTTGTAAGTGAACAGTTCCTAACTACAAAAGGGCTTACTAATTATTGGGGATATAACACCTTAAACTTTTTTACCCCACATAAAGCGTATTTAGCAAGCGATGATATTAGCGAGTTTCAAGCAACGATTAAGGCGCTTCACCAAGCTGGTATCGAGGTGATTTTAGATGTAGTTTACAACCACACAGCTGAGGCAGGCGTAGATGGGCCGACACTGAGTCTTAAGGGCCTGAATAATCAGGGCTATTATCGAAGTATTCTCAATCAGCCCGATGTGTATATCAATGACACTGGCTGCGGAAACACACTCAATATAGATGACCCTTTTGCGTTAACCTTAGTATTAGACAGTTTACGTTATTGGGTCGAAATAATGGGTGTCGATGGCTTTAGATTTGATCTAGCATCAATCTTAGCCAGAAATATAAATGGTTTTAATCGCTACCACACTTTTTTGCAAACAATCATGCAAGACCCCATTCTACAAGACGTGAAGTTAATAGCAGAGCCATGGGATATTGGACCAGGAGGCTATCAACTAGGCGCATTCCCTGCACCTTGGCGTGAGTGGAATGATAAATATCGCGATACTGTTAGGCGCTTTTGGCGAGGCGATGAAGGCGTATTACCTGAGCTTGCAAAACGCGTACATGGCTCTCATGATTTGTTCGAGCATAATTTACGTGGACCTCTAAGTTCAATAAATTTTATTACTAGCCACGATGGCTTTACTCTCGCTGACTGGGTAAGTTATGAAAATAAACATAATGAGGCCAATGGCGAGCAAAATTTAGATGGACACGGTGCCAATCACTCGATGAACTGTGGTCAAGAAGGGTTTTCTACCAACCCAAAAATCATCTCCCTGCGCTTAAAAATGCAAAAAAATGCCCTATTAACATTATTTTTATCTAAAGGCGTTCCAATGCTTTGTGCAGGCAGTGAGTTCGATCATTCCCAAGGGGGCAATAACAATGCCTATTGCCAAGATAATCGTAGTAACTGGTTAGCATGGAAAACGTCTCAATTTAATCATACCTTAACTTTTTTTATTAAAGAGTTAGTCGCTTTACGCCAACAGTTTGCGGCATTTACACACGCATTCTTCATTCATGCTAACGACAATCGGTTTTGCGTCCATTGGCTTAATGAACAGGGTCAACCCATGCAACCTCAACAGTGGCATGAACAAAATCGCAAATGGCTTGTTTACATGCTTGTCGATAATCAACAGCAAAAGGCGTTACTTATCATGTTTAACGCTAGTTTAGAACCTGTCGATATGACATTTCCCGAACCTGTATTTAGCCAGCAGTGGCAATTGGCCTTAACAAGCTGCAAGTCAGTCGAGCACATTGAAAATTCAATTTCTATTTCCCCCCAATCTAGTTGGGTTTTTACATCCGTAAAAGAAGGAATCACACATGGCTAAAAAAAATGCTGACGTGTGCGTAGTAAAGCATTGGCAAGAAGCACCAAAACTTAATGAAGATACATTCAATGATGACTTAATGCGTCATTTCTATTATACATTAGGCCGAGACAAGTTAGGTGAGTCTCAATTGTACCTTTATCATGCATTGGCTATGACTATTAGAGACAGATTAGTGTCTCGCTGTAGAGCAACAAATCAGTTTCTAAAACAACGTAAAACACGCAAAGCGGCCTACTTATCACTAGAATTTTTGATGGGACGGGCTCTGGGCAATGCAGTGTTAAATTTAGACTTACAATCTAGCGTATCAAGTGCACTCCAGCAATACTGCACAAACCTTGAAAATGTAGGTGATGCAGAGCATGATGCAGGCTTAGGTAATGGGGGATTAGGTCGCCTTGCTGCGTGCTTTTTAGATAGCTGTGCAAGCCTTGCTTTACCGGTAGTTGGTTATGGTATTCGTTATGAATACGGCATGTTTAATCAAACCTTGGAACAAGGTCACCAAGTAGAGCAACCCGATAATTGGCTTCGTGAAGGACACCCTTGGGAGCTTGCTGCACCAGAGCAATCGCAACGCATTAAGTTTTTTGGTCATGTTGAAACATTTCAAGATAAAAGTGGTAAAGAGCACAGAGCTTGGGTAGATACACAAGATGTGCTCGCTGTACCTTATGATGTACCAATTCCCGGTTATCAAAATGGGGTTGTTAATACCTTGCGGTTATGGAAATCTGGCGCAACGGACGAATTTGACTTATCTGAGTTTAATGCAGGTAGTTATTCAGAAGCAGTGGCTAGAAAAAATCTTGCAGAACAAATTACTATGGTTCTGTACCCCAATGACAGCAGTGAAAATGGTAAAGAACTACGTTTACGCCAGCAATATTTTTTATCCAGTGCTAGTTTGCAGGACGTTTTAGTACAGTGGGTTGAGCAATATGGTGCAAATTTTAGTGACTTTGCCGAATATCATGTTTTTCAATTAAACGATACCCACCCTAGCATTGCTGTTGCTGAGCTAATGCGCCTATTTGTAGACGCCTATGAGCTAAGTTGGGACCAAGCTTGGCAGATAACCACACAAACTATGGCTTATACCAATCATACCTTATTGCCTGAAGCACTCGAAAAGTGGTCAGTCCCATTGTTTGAAAAGTTACTCCCTAGATTGCTAGAAATTATCTACGAAATAAACGCCCGTTTTCTTAAGCAGGTTTCGTTACAATGGCCTGGTGATATTAATAAGCAACGAGAGCTATCACTAATAGAAGAAGGAGACGTACCACAGGTTCGCATGGCGTACTTGGCTATCGTTGGTAGCTATTCTATTAATGGAGTAGCAGCACTACATACCGAATTACTTAAGTCTGGGTTATTTAAAACATTTTATGAGCTTTGGCCTGAAAAATTCAACAACAAAACCAATGGTGTTACACCAAGACGATGGCTTGCACATTGTAATCCAGAACTAAGCACCCTCATTAATGAGAAAATAGGCACAGGTTGGGTTGCGAACTTTAGCGAAATTGAAAAGTTACGCCGTTATTACGATGATGAAAAGTTTCATAAACAATGGCAAGCAGTTAAAAATATCAACAAGCAAAAGCTATGTGACCTAGTTGAAAAGCGCTGTGGCATTGAGTTTGATGTCAACATGATGTTTGACGTTCAAGTAAAGCGTATTCACGAATACAAACGCCAATTACTTAACGTATTACATGTTATCCACTTATACGATCGCATTTTAAAAGGCGATGTAAGTTCAATGGCACCACGATGTGTTTTAATTGGTGGTAAAGCTGCACCAGGTTATTACATTGCAAAAAAAATAATTAAACTTATTAATAATGTTGCAAGCGTCATTAATAGCGATGAGAAGGCAAGTCAATATCTTCGAGTCGCATTCTTTCCAAATTACAATGTGACTGCCATGGAAACTATTTGCCCGGCAACAGACTTATCAGAGCAAATATCCACGGCTGGTAAAGAGGCATCTGGCACTGGGAACATGAAGTTTATGATGAATGGCGCGATAACCATTGGCACGCTAGATGGTGCAAATATTGAAATTCGCGATAATGTTGGCGCCGATAATTTTTTCCTTTTTGGTGCTCACGCCGAGCAAACCGATGAAATACGCAAACACTACAATCCTCAACAAATTATTTCACAAGACCCTCAATTAAGTTCAGTTCTGCGTTTGCTAGAAAGCGGTCATTTTAACTTACTTGAACCGGGTATTTTTGACGACCTTATCAACGCGATTACAAGCCCTCAAGACCCATGGCTGACTGCTTACGATTTTGCAAGCTACATAGAAGCACAACAAAAAGCATCTGATACCTACTTAGATCAGCCGACTTGGACACGCATGAGTATTTTAAATACTGCGGCCAGTGGAAGTTTTTCCAGTGACCGAACAATTTCGCAATATTGCGACGAAATTTGGCGCTTGTCGCCAATGCAATAGACCACGACACAAGGATATTTGGAGAAAGTTATGCCCAGTTATGCAAACCGCTACATAAGTAGCTTAACCAGAGAAACCTATGCTTTAATTTTAGCTGGTGGTCGAGGCTCTCGTTTACATGAATTAACCAATTGGCGTGCTAAACCAGCCGTCTATTTTGGTGGTAAACATAGGATCATCGATTTTCCCTTATCAAACTGCATCAACTCAGGCATTCGCAGAGTTGGTATTGCAACGCAATACAAATCGCACTCACTTATTCGTCATGTTAATCGCGCGTGGGGGCACTTCAAAAAGGAACTAGGTGAGTCAGTAGAAATTTTGCCAGCATCACAACGTTATTCAGACGAATGGTACTGTGGCACTGCAGATGCAGTATTCCAAAACATGGATATTATTCGCCATGAGTTGCCTAAATTTGTGATGATTTTATCTGGTGATCACGTTTATCGCATGGACTATGGGGCATTATTAGCAAAACACGTTGAGACTGGCGCTGATATGACGGTTTGTTGTATTGAAGTACCTTGCGAAGAGGCCGCGAATACTTTTGGAGTAATGACCGTTGATGGAGACAAACGCGTACGTCGTTTTGATGAAAAACCAGCACAACCGTCATCAATTCCGGGTAAAGATGGCACCTGCCTAGCGTCAATGGGCAATTATGTGTTTAATACAGAGTTTTTGTTTGAGCAATTAAAACAAGACGCTGAACGTGAAGGATCTGGACGTGATTTTGGACACGATATAATTCCAGCTATTATTGAAGAGCACAATGTATTTGCATTTCCTTTTCGAGACCCGAGTTATGAAGGTCAGCCATACTGGCGCGATGTGGGTACCTTAGATTCATTTTGGGAAGCCAATATGGAACTTGTATCCCCGGAGCCACAATTAGATTTGTATGACCCGACTTGGCCAATTTGGACTTATCAAGAACAGCTTCCGCCAGCCAAATTTATATTTGATGATGATGAGCGACGAGGTATGGCTGTTGACTCTACCGTTTCTGGTGGTTGCATTATCTCAGGCTCAGCGGTTAAAAAATCGCTATTGTTTTCCAATGTGCATGTTCACTCATACTGCCATATTGAAGGGTCAGTTGTGCTCCCGGGGGCAATTATTGAGCGAAATTGTAAAGTACGCAATGCCATTATTGATCGTGGCTGTCATTTACCCGAAGGTTTGGAGATTGGCTTTGACCCTGAATTGGATAAAGACAATGGCTTTAGAGTGTCGAATAAAGGTATAGTGTTGGTTACAAGAGAAATGTTGCTTGCTTATAGCCAAAGGCAGCAATCAAACAAAGAAAAACTTCAAACTGCATAAGTAAGGCGAAGCATGCGGGTATTAATGGTTGCAGCCGAGAATGATCGGCTGCCAGATTGTAAAGTAGGCGGCGTTGCGGATGTCATTAGAGACATCCCTTACGCTTTAAACGCACAAGGTATAATGGTAAAAGTTGTAGTGCCTGATTATGGTCAATATCAACTAAATAGAACTTTTGTTAGTGATATTGCGGTGCCTTTTCGACAACATTTAGAAACAGCAACCTTGTGGCAAGTTGAGCAAGGTGATGGAGTGATACAATATGTCATCTCTCACTCATTATTTAGCGAGCACCAAGGTGCGATTTACTGCAGTGATGAACATCGCCCTTTTGCAACTGATGCGACAAAATTTGCTTTTTTTAATGCTGCGGTGTGCGAAGCCATTGAACACAAGATGTTTGATGACTTGGATATATTGCATTTGCACGATTGGCATGCAGCCTGTATCACTGTATTACAAAAGTTTAGTCCTAGGTTCGTCTACTTAAAACAGCTCAAGACTGTGTACACTGTACACAACTTGGCATTGCAAGGAATACGACCATTTAATCATGATGAGTCTAGTCTGGAAGCATGGTTTCCAACATTAAGCTATGATGGTCAACTACTGTGTGATCATCAACATCCACATTGTTTTAATCCAATGCGCAGTGCTATTGCGCTAGCAGACAAAGTGCATGTTGTTTCAGCAACATATAGTGATGAGGTATTACATACCAGTGAGCCTGATAGAGGATTCTTTGGTGGTGAAGGCTTAGAACATGATATGCAAATTGCTAAACGCCAAGGTAAATTAGTAGGCATACTTAACGGCTGTGAATACCCAGCAGAGTCTGATGAAAAAATATTGCTCACAGACTACTTTTCGTTAGTTGATTGTGAACTTATTCAATGGATGGCAAAACAATCACAGCTTAGAGCCTGTCACTATATTGCGCATCAACGACTAAAACAATGGCAACAAACTCATTTTACTGGCCCCTTAATAACCAGCGTAGGTCGATTAACAAATCAAAAAGCACTTATACTCAGGCAACCGTATAGTAATGGGAGTGTCATTGATGAACTTGCCAATCTAGTTGCTAAAATTGACGGCAGAATTATTATTTTGGGTTCTGGTGATGTGGAGCTCGAAAACCTCTTCACGCAGGTCATGTCCAGACATAGCAATTTGCTCTATTTAAATGGCTATGGGCAACATATTGGAGATCTACTGTACGATTTGGGTGACTTATTTTTAATGCCTAGCTCTTTTGAACCATGTGGTATCAGTCAAATGCTTGCAATGAGGGCAGGGCAGCCTTGTTTAGTCCACCAAGTAGGTGGATTGGTCGATACTGTTTCGCATTTACACAATGGCTTTTCTTTTCGTGGTGAAGACCTAAATGATCAAGCAACGCAGCTAATAGACACCTTTAATCTGGCATTAAACATCTTCAAATCCAATCCTGAACAATATCAACAAATAGCAAATAATGCTGCACATGCGCGTTATACTTGGCAAGCCTCAGCACAGGCGTATATTAATTATCTATACGAATAATTAATATACAATAAAATTACAAATTGACCGCTTTATTGTAACACCACCCATAAGCAGGCCATTGGTCTGCTTTTTTATTTGTAGATGCTATAGTTATTAAGCTATTTTTCTCCAATATTAATAGCTTAGTTCTATATTAATTTTAGTTATTTAGGGTTAGAATCTGATTTTTGTTAAAGAATAAAGTGCTGCATTTGCAGTTGCAAATACCGAGGAGTCAATATTTGAAGGTTTTTGTTGCTAGACAAGCAATTTTCAACCGCCGAAAACAGGTGGTGGCTTACGAGTTGTTATTTCGAGACGGTACACGCAACAGCTTTCCAGATATCGCAGACGATGTTGCCACAGCTAAGCTCATAATGGATAACCAATTAAACTTGGGGACGCGGTATCTTACGTCAGGAAAAAAAGCACTTATCAACATCGGGCCTGATTCTTTAAAGCAAGAACTTGCTCATTTTCTGCCTGCCAGGGATGTTATTTTAGAATTACTAGAAAGTATAACTCCAACAACAGAGAATTATGAAAAAGTCAGGCAACTATTTCATCAAGATTACCGACTTGCACTCGATGACTTTGAGTATACCAAAAAGTGGGAGCCGTTTTTAAAGCTCATCCGGCTAGTTAAGTTTGATATTCAACAAAATTCATTAGAGTCTATAAAAGAATTAGTTGAAGAGTTTAAGCAAAAAAAGAATATGAAGCTGCTTGCTGAAAAAGTTGAAACTGAAGCCGAATATGAACTTGCTAGAAAAATGGGATTTCACTTTTTTCAAGGCTACTTTTTTGCAAAGCCAAGAGTCATCCAGCAAAACGATATTGAAACAAACCATGCAATTGTGATGTTGATATATTCAGAAGTTTTAAAAAAGCATATGAGCATAGACAAAATTGCCCGTTTATTTGCGCAAGATACCGCTTTGGCATATAAATTGTTACGCTTAATTAACTCGGGTGTATTTCCGCTTAAAAGTCGTATTGAATCTTTAAAACAAGCTTTGGTGTATCTTGGTGATGAGCGCATTAAAAAGTTTGTAGGCTTAATAATGACCGCACATGTAGCTGAAGGAAAACCCACTGAATTGACACGATTAAGTATCGTGCGTTCAAGGTTTTGTGAGTTAATAGCAAAGTCTATAAACCCAAGTATTAAAAGCATGAGCTTTTTAACTGGCTTATTCTCTTTATTAGATGCTATTTTAGACAGGCCAATGGAACAAGTTGTTTCAAGGTTGCCTTTTCCTGAAGAACTACATGATGCATTAATGGGTAAGCACAATTTACTATATTATATTTTGAATGTTGTAAAAGCCTATGAAAGCGGAAGCTGGTGGCAGTTACAAGAAGCGTGTAGTCTATTAAATATTAAGGATGACCACTTGCCTGAGTTTCATGCTGATGCAATACGCTGGGCCGACATGTACAACGATACCATTTTTTAATGAATAGAGTCTCTCAATTAGATAGTTTAAGGGGCTTGGCAACTTTGGGCCTGTTACTACTTAATGTATATTATTTAGCATTGTTTGAGTCAGGTTATATCCCGTCTGTTAACCCTCCCTTTAGCGATACGATAATTCAGTACGCTAATATATTACTGCTAGATAGCCGCTTTCGTTCTATATTTTGTATGTTATTTGGAGCTGCTTTAGCACTACAATATAGCAAGTGCCTAAATGAAGATGCATTGAAGCCTCGGTTGATTGCATTAACTATTTTTGGCGCATTACATGGTATTTTAATTTGGCCAGGCGACATTATACTCAGCTATGGAATTGCGGGCTTTTTGGCATTAACTTACCTGCAACAAAGCGACCAGCGAGTGTTATATCATGGTAGTGCAATATTTGTAGCAAGTTGTATCTTATTATTAATACTCTCGTTAGTTGATAGTAGTGATGTTTATTATCGCAATAGCGCTAAATTTGAAGAAATGCTCACTCATGCACCCGTTGATTTATTTAGCCTGCTGATACATAACATCACCATGTTTGTGGTTATGTTACTAATGTTGCCCATACTCACACTTTGGAATGCATTAGGCATCATGTTAATAGGTATATATTGCTATCGCCAACATGTTTTTTTAACTGGACTTTCAACACGAACCGTCAGTATTACCCTAAGTATAATTGTGTTGCTCAGTACCATCAGTAGTTCACTTGAATATATTGATAGCAATAAGTTCGCAGCGATTAATGAATCAATCACATGGTTAAATGCCTTATTTGGTGCGCTTTTAATAGCACACATAAATGCAAAAGTATCAGCAACCAACAAGTTGGTTAAGGCGTTACAAGCGGTTGGTAAACTCGCGTTAACTTGTTATTTATTACAATCTATTGTGATGATCACTTTTTTTGTTTGGTTCGCCCCAGAGGCACGCTTAACCTTTAATCGTATTGACTATGTGCTGTTAGCGTTATTTGGCATCGGCGTACAATTGGTGATCGCCCCTTTATATTTGAAGTACTTTACACAAGGGCCATTTGAGCGACTACTTAAGCTTCTTACATTACAGCTGGCTAAAAACAATTCTATTTAACGTTTTTCTGCAACATTGAATAATAAACCCAAGTATTTTGTACGCTAATCGTTTAAAATGCGCTTTTTAAGTAATTCTAAATGGGTGCTCGGTGACGCAATTAACACGACTAAATAAATATATCAGTGAAACAGGGTTTTGCTCACGTCGAGAAGCTGACAAACTCATTGAGGCAGGTCGCGTTAAAGTTAATGGTAATTTACCTGAAATGGGTGTTAAGGTCAGTGATCAAGATGAGATTCAAATTGATAATACCCCGTTAAAAGCCAAGCCCAAAAGAGTTTACATTGCATATAACAAACCCGTGGGTGTTACATGTACTACTGAGCGAAAAATTCAAAGTAACATTGTAAGTGCTATAAACTATCCTGAGCGTATATTCCCCATTGGCCGATTAGATAGGCCCTCTGAAGGGTTGATATTTTTAACCAACGAAGGCGACATTGTTAATAAAATTCTACGTGCAGGCAATAACCATGAAAAAGAGTACCTCGTTACCGTAGATAGGCCTATAAACAAACGCTTTATTGAACGTATGGCTGGTGGCATACCCATCCTAGATACAGTTACTAAAAAGTGCTTTGTAAAGCAAACAAGCAATAACACTTTTACCATCATATTAACTCAAGGCTTAAATCGACAAATACGCCGTATGTGTGAATATTTGGGTTATGAAGTGACTAAGCTTAAACGTGTTCGCATTATGAATGTAAACTTAAATGGTCTTCGCTCCGGCCAGTGGCGTCATTTAACCGATGCAGAAATGAAACAAATTAACGACTCAATTGCCGGCTCAGCTAAAACGGAAGAAGGCTCTGTTGATCCTAATAAAAAAGAAGCTAAAACCCCCACACACAAACCCGCGACTAACAAGAAACGCTTCAGTGATACAAACTCTAAGCCGCGCTTTGATTTAAAAAAGCCTAATTCAGAATCTAAACGTAAACCGGGCACTCTATCTATTAAAAAACGTTGATATACAAGCATAAAGGCTGTGACTAAAAACTACCTTTAGCTTTAAACTAAACTTTTTTATACGACTATGAACAACATAAGGTTTAGGAGAAGTAATTAATTTCAGGTTTATTTATAGGGCAGACCATATACGCTTTAAGCAAGTCATGGGTAATATCACTAATTACTATGCCGGCACGTATATAGAAGTAAAAAGTAGTAAAAAATAGTCCCACTAATGTCTTGATATCTATGATTTGATCTACAAAACTCTTCTGATTGGAAAAATGATCGAACTGGTGAATTTCCTTATTTACGCTTTTATCGAGAAACTGGCTAAAACCTAGGTGATGAGCACTTTGTTATTATAGGAACATCACCAACAGGTATTTGCAAGGTTGCTTTTTTATCATCATCAGTAATACGTTCAGATTCTCTGAAATTTGGGCAACTCTGCTCTACTGTGACTTTCTTGTTAAATAAACAAATAAGCCAAGAGCCGCAAGCAGTAATGCAGTACTAGTGATAATTGCAACAGGATAGTACAAATTCCCTGCTAAATCTAATTGACTGTATTTAATTACCATGATTAGACCTTCTAAAGAAAGTGCCACACATACCATTCCAATAAATTTAGGAAGTGCTCGTTGGATTCCTGAAATTTGCTCAGATTCAGAGTGTTTGGACTCAGCGTATTCTGTATTGATGATTGTTGCGAGCTCAAAGACTGCCAAAGCAATAATACCGGTATTTATCGAACTTAGAAATATTTGCATACCATGCTTTCCAGCAACAAAAGCGTTAAAAATATCACTCATTAAAGAAATCACGATTGCAAATGCTAAAAATAAGAAAATTAAGACAAAAATGAGAGAAAATGTTCTTTTGACAACGTGAGATACTTTCTGTTTTGAAACAGTCATATAAACTCCTATTGATTTATCAGCATTGGTTATGGTTATCATTTTCACATAAACGATAACTTGAAGAATACAAAGCAATCTTTCACATAGTATAGTGATAGTGTGCTAGATGACAGCTGACTATCAGGCTAAATATTCGACGAATTTTACTCATCGATATAAAGTATCGCGGGGAAGTAAATGGCCCAAACTTCATTGGGGAAATAAACAAGACATATATGGGTGTATTAGGTCGAGTAGTGACTCGCACAGCCACAGGTGAAAGTGATTTAAGCTACAGTTACGACGCCAATAATGGCTACGGGCAAATGACTGTCGCCAGTGGCAATGGCGTATGTTGATTTAAACCCCATCAGAGCGAAAATGGCGAAAGCCTCCGAAGACTCTGAGCACACCAGCGTTCAAAAGCGAATTAAAGCCGCGAAAGAGGCTAAGCAACCTAAACAACTTGCTCGCTTTGCAGGCAACCCCAGAAAACACATGCCCAAAGGGCTATCCTTTGAGTTAAAGTCGTACTTAGAGCTAGTTGAACTCACAGGCCGTTGTATACTAGAAGATAAACGCGTACACATAGAGCAACACACACTTCCCATCTTAGAGCGATTAAACATAGCACCAGAATACTTTAGAACTCACCACACAATTTATCAAAGTGTTCAAAGGGGCTGTAGGGCGGCCCAATAAGCTTGATGGCTACTACGCACAACGGCGAACAAGCATCAGCCAATGTGAAAAGTTGCTCGCCTAATTTACTCTATAATCCAAAGAACTTAACCACAATCATGCTGATAAAGTAGGCGATGTTGTGCTTAACACTTTGTAATTACAACTTAAACCCTCTGATAAAGCTAGAAAGAGTAGTGAAGAAAAGCCATTGACTCTAATTTAATCATGGTTGTCTTGTTTACTTTTGTTTAAAAGTTGAGTTTTAACCCACGTTAAACAGTTCAAGCGCATGAGAAAATAGCTAAAAAGCAGAAAAATCACTTAAGACGCACTTGGGTCACAATCGTTTAAAAGGAAGGAGGTAGATTGATTAGAATGCTGGTAAGTGTTGGTCATCACTTCGTAAATTTTTAGTTAAACTACGGCTTTTTACGTCTGGATTTTATATGAGCTTCTTACAGCAACGAGTCAAAATGATCAGCAATACAATTGACACAAAAGATAAGGGCTGCACTCGGTCTGAATGAAAATAGTTCAAAAAAAAGCCTGAGCAAAAAAACGTGAATATTCAGAATTGATTATAAGCATTGTTTACGAACATTTACTTTTTGATGGGTTGTTTGGTTAATTTTTGTATCATTAGCAGGTATACTTGCGCGCTTTTAATTTGGCGAATTTGGTAGATTTAAATATGCAATGGCTAAGCAGCATAAAGCAGGAGTGCTTAAAACTCAACAAAATAAGCAGATTGAGTTTTAAGGTAACAGTCAGGGAAACAAAGCATGTTTAGAATACTATTATCGCTTGTTATGTTGGTCAGTTTGAGTGCATTTGCCATTCAAAGCCCTTCAATGAGCTCTTCTCAAAGCTCAATGTATATGGGAGATACAACAGAACTTATTTGGTCAAAGCCCAGTGGAACAGCTTATTTTCATTTATGGGTTGTAAAGCCAGGCCAAAGTCCGCTTGCATTTCGACGCAATTATACAGGCACTTCATTTAGCCGTTGGATCAAAAACTTTCCCGGAACCCATACCTTTTATGTTGAAGCTTGTGATGGCAATGGTGCCTGTGCTACCTCAAACAGTGTCAGTGTATACATGCAGGAGCGGCCAACGATCCCTGCAACGCCCGGGGAGCCTGATGTAAATTGGGACTTATATCATCCTGTTGGTGCGTCTATTTTAGTTAAAATACCCAATGTTTCAGGGGCTGATCACTACCAAGTTTATAACGGCACTTCAACAACCAGTACAACGGTTAGTCGAACTTTTTATAGCAGTACTTGGGAATATATTTCTTCTGTTGGCAGTGGTCCTAACTATATTAGGATCCAAGCATGTAATAGTGCTGGCTGTAGCTCACAGAGCACGCCGAGGCGTGTTGTCATATTTAATAACCCAAGTGCGCCAAATGTTTCGGTTAGTCCGTCAGTGACAAGCAAGGGAAGCAGCATTACGGTTGATTGGAACCGTCCAAGTGGTCTTATTTGGTCCGGAGCCTATTTTAAGCTCAGTTGCTTAAATAATACAGGCACTGATGTATGTGGACAAAAAATCCCCCATGTTGGTGGCTCAAACAAGTCAGAATATTCGTATAGCTTTACTGCCAATAACGTTGATGCTTATGATATTCAAGTACAATCTTGCAATAAAACAGATGCGTATTGCTCAGCCAGTTCAGTTAACACGGCTTATGTGCCGCCTGCAGTACACGGTGACCCAGGCCATAATGTAGATTGGAATTTTTACTATCCGCAAAATACCACGATGACGGTTAAGCTACCACAATCCATCGAAGGTGCTGATAGCTTTGACGTGTATTACTATAAAGAAGGTACATCTGCGCAAAGAGTCTCACATGTGTCAAAGTCTCAACAATCGGTCAGTATTAATGTGGGGGCAGCCGGTTCTTATCAGCTTCAGTTGGCCGCGTGTATTACATCAAGAACAGGCGGATATCAATGTAGTAGTAAAAGCCAAGGGCAAAAAATTGTTGCCTTTAAGCAGCCGAGTGCGCCGTCCGTTTCAGTGACTCCGACGGTTACAAATAAAGGGAGTAATATTACGGTTGATTGGAACCGTCCAAGTGGTCTTATTTGGTCCGGAGCCTATTTTAAGCTTAGCTGCTTAAATAATATAGGCACTGACGTATGTGGACAAAAAATCCCCCATGTTGGTGGCTCAAACAAGTCAGAATATTCGTATAGCTTTACTGCCAATAGCGTTGATGCTTATGATATTCAAGTACAATCTTGCAATAAAACAGATGCGTATTGCTCAGCCAGTTCAGTTAACACCGCTTATGTGCCGCCTGCTGTACATGGTGACCCTGCTCATAATGTAGATTGGAATTTTTACTATCCGCAAAACAGCACAATGACGGTGAGCTTACCTCAGTCGATTGAGGGTGCTGATAGCTTTGACGTGTATTACTATAAAGAAGGTACATCTGCGCAAAGAGTCTCACATGTGTCAAAGTCTCAACAATCGGTTAGCATCAACGTGGGTTCAGCCGGCTTTTATCAGCTTCAGTTGGCCGCGTGTGTAACATCAAGAACAGGCGGATATCAATGTAGTAGTAAAAGCCAAGGACGCAGAATTGTGTCTTTTGGCGTACCAGTAGCGCCTACTGTTTCTGTTACACCTGAACTTGATAATGATGTTACAGTTACTTGGAACCGACCTGATAACTTAATTTGGTCTGGTGGTTACTTTAAATTGAGCTGTGTTGTAAATGGCACAGACGTATGTAATAAAAAAATTGATCATATCGGCGGTTCAAATAAGTCTGAATATACATATACATTTAAAGCGTCAACGCCTGGTGACTACGACGTACAAGTTAAAGCATGTAATAAATCGGATGTTAACTGTACTTCAAGCAATCTTGTTAAACTTTTAACACAGCTCCCTACACACGGTGATCCGAGTTTTAATGTAGATTGGGATTTTTATTACCCTGCAAATACCGATATGGTTGTGACATTGAGCCAATCAATTCCGGGAGCCGATAGTTTTGAGGTGTACTACCACCCTGAGCCTGATCCAAATAAACCAGGCCAGCCCTCGCCACTTGCACAGAGAGTCGCTTTTGTAAGCAAAGATGAGAAAACTGTTAATGTAAATGTTCAAGATGCAGGGTTTTATACACTACAGCTTGCTGCATGTGTTACTTCAAGTTCTGGCAACTACCGCTGTGGTGAAAAAAGCAAAGCGATTCGAATCGTTTCATTTGCTAAGCCCAGTGCACCGACCTTATCAATTACATCGACAACACCTAAACTCAATGAAGAGGTAACGGTGAAATGGAACCGACCCGATAACTTAATTTGGGCTGACGGTTACTTTAAATTGAGCTGTGTTGTAAATGGTACAGACGTATGTAATCAAAAAATTGATCACATCGGCGGTTCAAATAAGTCTGAATATACATATACATTTAAAGCGTCAACGCCTGGTGACTACGACGTTCAAGTTAAAGCATGTAATAAATCGGATGTTAACTGTACTTCAAGCAATCTTGTTAAACTTTTAACACAGCTCCCTACACACGGTGATCCGAGTTTTAATGTAGATTGGGATTTTTATTACCCTGCAAATACCGATATGGTTGTGACATTGAGCCAATCAATTCCGGGAGCCGATAGTTTTGAGGTGTACTACCACCCTGAGCCTGATCCAAATAAACCAGGCCAGCCCTCGCCACTTGCACAGAGAGTCGCTTTTGTAAGCAAAGATGAGAAAACTGTTAATGTAAATGTTCAAGATGCAGGGCTTTACACACTACAGCTTGCTGCATGTGTTACTTCAAGTTCTGGCAACTACCGCTGTGGTGAAAAAAGCAAAGCGATTCGAATCGTTTCATTTGCTAAGCCCAGTGCACCGACCTTATCGATTACACCGACAACACCTAAACTCAATGAAGAGGTAACGGTGAAATGGAACCGACCCGATAACTTAATTTGGGCTGGCGGATATTTTGAGTTGGACTGTATCACAAATTCAAATAAGGATATTTGTGATCATAAAGTTAGCCATCAAAGCGATACTAACACCACTGAATATAGCCACACTTTTAAGGCCAGTAGCGTTGCTGATTATGCAATAAGTGTTAAAGCCTGTAATAAGTCATCGTCTAATTGCACCACAAGTAACACCAAACTATTTTCAACGTCGCCACCGCATGGCGACCCAAGCTACAACGTAGATTGGGATTTTTATTACCCTGCAAATACCGATATGGTTGTGACATTGAGCCAATCAATTCCGGGAGCCGATAGTTTTGAGGTGTACTACCACCCTGAGCCTGATCCAAATAAACCAGGCCAGCCCTCGCCACTTGCACAGAGAGTCGATTTTGTAAGCAAAGATGAGAAAACTGTTAATGTAAATGTCCGAGATGCAGGGTTCTATACGCTACAACTTGCTGCATGTGTTACCTCAAGTTCTGGCAACTACCGCTGTGGTGAAAAAAGCAAGGCTATTCGAATCGTTTCATTTGCTAAACCCAGTGCACCAGTTGTGAGTGTGACGCCTGAATCACTGACGGTGAATGATACTGTGAAAATTAATTGGAACCGCCCTGATGGACTAATTTGGTCGGGAAGTTATTTCAAAGTGAGCTGCACGAAAGATGACGGTACTGATGCTTGTAATCAAAAAGTTGATCACATTGAAGGTTCAAAAAAAGCGGAATATTCTTATGAATTTATCGCAAAAGAAGCCACTGAGTACGACATTGAAGTACTAGCCTGTAATAAAAATGATGATAATTGTACCAGTAGTAATGTGGTGCGAAAAACAATTGGGCAAGCGCCAAAACCTGTATTAAGTGCTACTAAGCAAACCATGTATTTAGGTGGTACCACCACGCTTTCATGGACGAACCCAAAAAATGCAAGCTATTTTAATATTTGGGTTATCAAACCTGAGCAAGAAGCCTTTCTAATCACAAAAAAATATACACACACTTGGTTTAATCGCTGGATCCAAAACTACTCTGGTACACATACATTTTATGTTGAAGCATGCCATGAAAATGGAGTGTGTGTTACTTCAAATCTTTTAAATATTACTATGAAGCCCGCCAGTGCAGAGCAGTACCCTGTATTAGAAAGTGAAAGAAGCTCAATGGTATTGGGCAATAGGACGATGCTTTCATGGACACGACCTGCAGAAACAACATACTTTAACTTATGGGTAATAAAACCTGACCAACCGGCACTAGAAGCTTGGAGAGGTTTAACAGAGACGTATTTGGATCGCTTGATTCAAAATTACCCAGGCATACATACTTTTTATGTTGAAGCATGTAATGCCCAAGATGAGTGTTTTAGCTCAAATCGTGTTGAAGTCAACATGCTGAACTCCTTGGGAGAGCTTGAAGGCTTGACGATTGAAGCGCCATCGCATTCATTTATAGGCAAAAAAGAGCAAATAAAATGGCAGTTTGAACAGGCACCAGAAAAGCAGTATGAACTAACCCTATTTGTTCAAGACCCAACTACTAACCAGTTGCTTGAACTTGCCAATAGCTCAGATAATCAAGCGGGTTCATTCGACTATACATTTGAGTTTGCGGATGATGTCTTCTTCTATGTTCAGGCTTGTGCTTTGGTTAAACAAGAACAGATAATGCCCATTATTATGGATGGTCTATTCATACCAATTCCAGCACTAGTTGGCGAAGTATCAAAAGCATGTAGTAATTTAGAGCCAACTAAAACTAAAGTGACGGTGTTAGACACTGAGTTTGTTCCACAAAACACGGGCTCAAAGTTAACTTGGTCAAGTATAGCGGGCGCAACCAGTGTGGTGATTGAAAGTTGTGATGATGCAAACACTTGTGATATGACATCACTTGACTGGAATGCGCTAGAAACGCTTACTAATGGCGAAACCAGTTATGGCTTGAGCGACTCACAAGGTAAGGTATATCGTATTAAGGTGTGCTTTAGTGATAGCAAGTGTACGTCTTGGAATTATGCAGTTAACTCAATAATTAACTCCGATTATGCAACAATTCACAGCGGTTCAATTTCTGATGTGTCATTGAATGATATATCAGCCCCAACAACTGATGTTGTCGGTACGCTGCCCGGCTCAGCGGGTGTTAATGGCGGTGCAGCCAGTTATAACTTACCGATTCAAATTGCGCCGGGTAGGAATGGCGTACAACCTAGTGTGTCGCTCAATTACTCTTCACGCTCAGGTAATGGTATTGCAGGTATGGGGGTGAGCTTGTCGGCGGGCTCTCAAATTAGCCGTTGTAGTGCCACGTATGCGCAAGATGGTTTTACCCAAAATCCACAATACAACAGCAATGACCGCTTATGTTTAGACGGGCAGAGGTTAATTGCGGTTTCAGGTAATTATGGTGAAGACAGCGCGATATATCGAACAGAGATAGAAAGCTTTGTACGGGTGACGCAATCAGGCGCAATTAATTCAAACAGCACATCATTCACAGTTGAATATGCTAATGGCACCACAGCCTACTTTGGTCGAGATGTAGACTCTAGAGTGATACATAGTGGTCAATCAGCCGCTTATTCTTGGTTGATAAGCCATCAACACGATGCCACTAGTAAAAACTATATTCATTACGACTATAAAGCGTATGGCGCGGGTGAAAGGTTACTCAGTGATATCTATTACACGGGCTCTGGGGTGACAACACAGGGCCAGCAAAGGGTATCATTCACTTATGAGGCTAATAACCAACCGCGCTCAGGGTATATTGCAGGTGGCTATTATGAGTCGACCCAAAAACTAAAAACCATTAACGCCTACACCAATACCAGCACCAAGGTACGTACTTACAAATTAGGGTATCAAACCAGTCATATCTCTGGTCGCGATTTATTAAAAACCGTGAGAATGTGCGTGGGTTCTAAGTGTTTACCAGCCACCACATTTGCATGGCAAAACAGCAACACACAAAAACTTGAATTTGAGCCAATGAGTGATGCTAACGGTACAATGCTTTATCAAGGCGTTGAAACGTTGTCGTCGGTGTTACCGCGAGGTGACCATAACGCAGATGGGGTACGTGATTGGCAAGGGTACTACGTGGATGCTGAAGGCAATGCAACTGAAAATAGCATAGCCTTTAACGCCTGTAGACAGAATATTTTTACAAGGCAACACGAATGCCATGATGGCGACTTTGACCAAGATGGTAAGAGTGACCAGTGGCGTATTGAAGCAAATGAGCTAGTACTTCAACTGAGCAGCAGCGGCAAACAATTCAATACCGGCATTAACATGCCAGAAAAGAAAATATCGGCGTTAAAGCAATATAGTCATATTCGTCAAATTGGTGATTTTAATGGAGATGGTTTCCCAGATATTTTAGTGTTTATTTCTGATGACCAACCGAATGTAGACCTGCATTATCACACTAAAAATATTGATTCACCCTACAAGAGTGCAGCTTCTCACTCTTGGCAGTTAAAAACTTATCCAGAGAGTGCCCCTACTGGCCTGTTGACTGAACTTAGCGTAGTGGGTGATATTTCAGGGGATGGGACTTTAGATGTGATGCTAACAAGCACAGGGATTTCAAAGGACGCGCCTTATATTCAGCCTTTGCCACGTGAATTTTGGTTAGGTGATGATAACTATGCTAAAAAAGTGGAATCGCCATTTGTGCAAACAGATAGCTCGCCTTTTACGCCAAATTTAAGTTATTTTATCGACATTAATGGCGATGGTTTACCTGATTGGTTGGGGTGGAACAAGAGCACAACATTAAAGTACCGACTTAATCAAGGTGGTGGGGTATCGTTTGCGTCTGAGGTAGAGTTCGATGCGGTTAGCAATTTAATAAGGACGCGCGAGTTCCCTTTTCGACACATAGAGAATGATTCACGAAAAGCGCCTCGATACTACGGAGCCTTTAAAATAGAAGATATTGACTACGATGGTATACCTGAGTTACTGATGCCGGGAACCCGAGTTTACGAGTCATGCCATAAAGTAACCAATGCGGGTAGAGCAGAAAGGCGCTGTGGTGCAAAAAATATATAGTAATTACTTTCCTGGAAAAGGAGGGGAAGGTGCAGCACAGACTCCGATAAATGCACAGAGCAATGACAAAAGCATTTATCAATTTGACGCGCTTAAATTTAGTAAAAATTCAGATGGTACGTTTGCCATAACAAAAGTAGCAACCGATTTAATCGGTAGCGCCTACGACTCAGCCTTTATTGATGTGTATGGAACAGGCCTGCGCAGTTTTGTGTTTAACCACTATTTAGGGGGCACCCATTCACTAGGTAATGAACAGGTTGAAACAGATTTCAGTACGTACGCTGACACCCTAGGCGTTTACATCAACCGTAACTACGGTGCTGGTGCGGGTGCAACCGGCGCTGACTACGCACCAATTGATATGTTGCAAAAGGTAGAAAATGGCGTTGGGGTGGTCTCTGAATGGACGCAGCGTCCGCTATCAAGTTCACTCACTGATTATAAAACAGGGGCCACTAATACCGATAACGAACAAGGTTATTTTAACTTTGCGTCAAGCATGTATGTGGTCAATAAATTTACTCAAAGCAATGGTATTGGCGGCACAAACACCAAAGAGTATGGCTACTTTGGTGCCATGTACAACGCTCAAGGCCGAGGCTTTATGGGCTTTAAGTCGGTGATTGAAAAAAATGTCACGCTAGGGGTTGTTACCCGCTCTGACTTTAACCAGATATTCCCATATCAAGGTAAGCTCAAACGTCAGGCACAATTTAAAGCAACTGACTACACGGCGCGCAGTAATGAGTTACTGGCACGTGCAACAACAGAAACAACCGCGATTAGTCATACCGATAATACATGGGCTAAACAAGGGAGTTATGTGTATTTATCAGCCCAAAACACCATACAAAGAGACGTTGATGATAGCCATACCGAGATGTTTACCAATGCACTCACCGTCGATACGATTGACGCGTGTGGTAATGTAACCAAATCAACACAAACACGCAGTGATACATGGGGTGACTACACGACCACCACACAAACAGGCTTAGATGACACTGCCAGTTGTAGTAATGATACCAGTGAAATATGGTGGCCACATAAACTCAAAAGTAAAACAGTGACTAAGTCGAAGATTAAGACACGTCATACTGATGACCCATTAAATGCAGACAATGCCGATTTGGATAGCACGTATGCAATTACCACCCTTTTTAGTGACTACCATATAAGCCGTAAACCCAAAACGGTCAAGGTGTCTGGCAAGATAGTCGAAGGTGCATCAGGTAAAGGTAAAACCACCAAAACGGTATTTAATGACTATGGCCTACCTACATTGGTGAGTGAAACGGCAAAAGTATTTAATAATGCAGGCAATTGGGTTGATAGCACTCGTACCACTAAGATGACCTATTCCAAAGATGGTACAAATGAAGCAGCGGATGGCTATTTTCCACTCGTTATTACTAACGCCAAAGGCCATCAAGTTAAAACCATTACCGACCGAGCTACGGGGCAACCTAAGCAGCAAAAGCGCCAAGTATCGGCCGATAAATGGGTGACAACCACCTATGGTTACGATGATTTCTATCGCCCATTTAGTCAAAAAACCGCGGGTATGCCAATACAATACTCGGCCGTGCAATCGACTTTATACGATGACCATAAACCCAGTCATGCAGTGATGATGGTTAAAAAAGTCAGTGCAGGCACCCCAGAAGTACGGGTGTACAAAGATAAGTTAGGTAGAACCATTCGCACTGCCAGCCAAGCGTTTGACGGCAGTTGGGTGTATCAAGATGTGAGCTTTGACAGCCTTGGTCGCACCACATTTGAATCAATGCCTTATAAGGCGAACGGCAATCGCCTAGGTACAAGCTACTCTGACTTTGATGCGTTAAACCGCCCAGCCACCAAAACCGTTGCACAAGAATGTGGTTTATCTGGCACGGGGGCCATGACAGTGAACTACGGTTATAGTGGTTTAACCACCACCATAGATGTGAGTGAAACCTGCCATGGCATAGCGCTTGGGCAAATGTCGCGTACCTATAATAGCTTAAAGCAACTGGTGCGCACCAAAGACGCAGCTGGTAACTTTACTTATTATGGCTATAACAGTCTTGGTTTACCCGCAGTGATTGAAGATGCAGCGGGCAACCAAATTAAAGCCACTTACAATGCGCTCGGTCGTAAAACCAAAGTAGACGACCCTAACCAAGGGGTCACTGGCTTTACCTACAATGGCTTTGGTGAGCTACAACAAGAAACACGTGGTAGCACCACCGTTAAGTTGTATGTCGATGTATTAGGTCGAGTAGTGACTCGCACAGCCACAGGCGAAAATGATTTAAGCTACAGTTACGACGCCAATAATGGCTACGGGCAAATGACTGTCGCCAGTGGCAATGGCGTAACCCATAGTTATGGCTTTGATACACTGGGTCGCCCAACCACGCATACCGTCTCGGGCAGTGGTAAAAGCTACACCACCAGTACACTGTACGATGGTAACTATGGCCGTGTTAAAGGCGTGCGTTACCCTAATAACCTTACGCTGGAATACACCTATAACGATAAAGGCTATCAAACCAGCGTTAAAAATGCAGCCAATGACTATGTATATCAAACGGTTGAAAGCCAAGATATATTAGGCAATATTACCCAAAGCGCACTAGGTAATGGCTTAATACAAAAGCAATATTACTCATTAACCTCTGGGCAAATGACGGGCAGTTATACCGAAACAGACAACAGCCAACAACTAATGGCGTTAAACTACACCCAATATGAT
>NZ_ARPN01000192.1:0-1557 GCF_054966645.1 Pseudoalteromonas sp. SANK 73390 | reverse complement strand
TTGAGGGTTTCCCATGCTGCTTTAAATAAACACTGATAAAGCGTACTTGGGTCATACCGCGCAATAATATTCAGCTCATGTGGCAATAACGACAAGGCAATAAACGTGCTTGCTGTTTTTGCGTCCACTGTGCTGTTGCCATACTTTGACAGCGTGGGCAATGCCGGTCTCGGCAACTGCATCCAACTTGTTTTACCTCGCCACACGTATCACATTGCCAAGATTGATAGCCTAGCTTGCCTGTCCTGCATGATTGAAGGTGCTGACAGACCCGTCTCTGTTGATAACTCAGTAAGTGGTGTTGACGATAATCATCTAACCCTAATTTAAAAATATCAGCAAGATGTAGCGTACTCATTGTTTACCCCAATAGGCCAGTAAATCAATGCCGCCATGTCCTAATTCAGATAACCAATGCAAGTAACTCTGTGTCGTTTTAATATCACTGTGACCAAGCTGATGTTGCAGTTGATGAAGCGGCATGCCTGACTCAAGTTGATGTGTCGCGTAAGCATGGCGAAGTGCGTGCGGGTTACACTGCTGCAAACCAATGCTGCATGACTGCTTTTTTAATAACTTTCTGAAACTCAATGGCGACATCGGTTTATCCATAAACCATCGAGAATAGAACATCCAACCTGTAGGATGATACATTTTCCAGTAACAGCGTAATTGGTTTAGTACACTATCAGGCAACAACGTAGCGGGATTTATCTCCTTTACCTTGCTCTATTAAGATAGTTTTACGTTTTCCATAAATGTTTTGTACTTTAATATGTAAAAGCTCACCAATACGTAAGCCACAGCCGTAGCAAACCACTATTAGCGTTTTTAATCGCATATCTGTGCAGCTTTCTATCAGCCGCTGCATGTCATGACGAGATAAATAGAACGGAGCACGAGACTTCGCTTTTGGTAAGGTTATATCTAAGTTTAATGGTCGGTGCAAAATGTGCTTAAACAAAAACCAAATACTGTTTATCTGTAGCTTTTGGCTTGCCCGAGAAAGCGTGCGAATAGCGGGGTCTTTAAAAAAGGCGTTAAGTTCGTCATCAGTAATCGAATCGAGCGGTTTATTAAAATAATGACTGAGTTTAAGTAAGTGCGCGCAATAACTTTTACCTGTTCTATCTGAATAACCTCGATAGTGTATTTCTGCCTTGACCTGTTCAATGAGTGTGTTCATTTTTGACCTCTAAGTTGTGAAATAACTCAGAGAAAGTGTGGCTCAAATGCTGAGAATAGGATCTCCGCGTAGCGGCTTAGTTCAACGCCTCACTAAGAGGCAAAAAATTGTTGGCTAAAATTAGCGACGAAGAAGCAAAAGCCAACTGTTTTTTGTCCTTTTAAACGACTTGTTAGAATTCTAGTTCCCCGATCCCACCCTCACAATACAATAACCAGTGCATGGTTCTAAGTTATAAAAGATAAAAGTACACATGTAACATTACACAGGTATATCTTTATAATTTTTAGGGCAACCTGCTGCCCTAGAGTAAATTCATACTCTTCAAGGTTTCAACTTACCCAGTTGACGGGTTGCACTCACATTTATCG
>NZ_ARPN01000191.1:0-346 GCF_054966645.1 Pseudoalteromonas sp. SANK 73390 | reverse complement strand
CAATTGCTGCACAACTGGCTGTGTTAGCACGTTGGGCTTAATTGTTGGTACTTCGTTAACCTCAACACGTCCTTTATAGAGTGCTGAACCCTCAACGTTTGGCAACGTCGGCTGTCTAACAGGCGCTAGTTGTTTGACTTGTTGAGTGAGCGAACTAGGTGCAACAGATTTTACTGGCTGCAATTGCTGCACAACTGGCTGTGTTAGCGCGCTTGGCTTGATTGTTGGCACTTCGCCAACTTCAACGCTTCCTTTATAGAGTGCGGAACCCTCAACACTTGGCAACGTCGGCTGTGCAACAGGCGCTAGTTGTTGTTTGACTTGCTGAGTAGCGCACCAGGCGCAG
>NZ_ARPN01000190.1:0-1482 GCF_054966645.1 Pseudoalteromonas sp. SANK 73390 | reverse complement strand
ATGCACAATCACTAAGGCAAGGGTGTAAAGATGGTTGGCATAACGCGACACGCAGTGCTGAAAATGGCGGAGTATGTTCAGGCACTTATGTACCATACGAAGATAAGCCAAATCGTATAGAAGGCCCCTATGCTGCACATAATATTAGTTCTACTAACGAACAGCGCACTGAGTTTTATGTGAGAGGCGATTTTGACTTTGAATTCCAAGATATTCCTGTTGTGGGTAATATTGGTTTACGCTATGTAAATTATCAACTTGAATCAACGGGCGCGTTAGTTCAACCTCAGGAAATAAAGCGTGGAGATGCTGGTACGTCATTGAATAGCGTGATGCAACAGCCGCAGTACAAACGCTACTACGACATTGCAGGTGGGCAATCCGAGTTAAGTACTGTAGAGGGGACTGATTACACCACTGTACTGCCAAGCTTAAATTTGAGTTTTGGTATTGCAGAGGACGTGGTTATTCGATTTGGCGCATCAAAAGCTTTATATTACCCAAGCTTAGTCGATGCGAGAAACATCAATATTATCAACCTTGATTATACCCCCATATTGCAAACTGCTGGGTTAGATTATGATGACGTGAATAACCCTGTTGTTGGTCTCGATAACTTTGAATTAACAGCCTTGTCTGGAAACCCTAACTTAGAACCTGAAGAAGCGGTTAATATTGACCTAAGTACTGAGTGGTATTTTGCTGAAGCGGGATACGTTACGGTCGGTTTATTTAACAAAAAGCTAGATAACATCATTCGTCGTCGAGCATTTGATTTGAACGTGACCTACGGCGATGAAAGCTATGATATTTCCGCTTACGGCCCTGCAAATACAGGCTCAGGTACACTTCGCGGTGTGGAATTCTCATACTCACAATTTTACGATATGTTGCCAGGTGCATGGAGTGGTTTAGGCTTACAGTTTAATTATACTTATATCAGTCAAGATGGACTTGAAGACCCCAATGAAGTAGCTGCAGGTACATTAGGGTTTGATGAAAATGGTAATCCACTCAATGACAACCGCAATACCTTCCGTGTATTTAGTGGCTTGCCACTGCAAGGTTACTCAGATAAAAACTTCAATGTGATTGGTATGTACGAATACCAAGATATTTCATTTCGACTGGCGTACACATGGCGCTCTGACTATCTGTTAACTTTGCGTGAGTCTGAAGAGTATGTACCAGCCTATGCGAAGTCTTCAGGCATGATGGATGCGAGCTTGTATTACACTATTAACGATCATTGGAAAGTAGGTATTGAAGCAAGTAATTTGCTCGATACGGAAACCAAAACTGAGTATCAGATGGACCAAGCAGGCACCAAGACACAAGCGCTTAACTTCACGACGGACAGACGTTTTGCTCTGAGTGTACGTGCTACTTTTTAACATCATAACTAAAGCCAGTGTATAGGTTAATAACACACTGGCTTTAGTAGTGCCTAAAAGGCAGTTGATGGTTATAACGCACGAACTG
>NZ_ARPN01000189.1:0-2851 GCF_054966645.1 Pseudoalteromonas sp. SANK 73390 | reverse complement strand
CGTGCCACCACCGCCTCAGGCAGGGTGTAATGCGGTGGCGTCTATTGTAATGATAGCGGTTGCAGTGGTGGCGACTATAGCAACGGCAGGAGCTGCGGCTGTTGCTATGGGTGCTGCATCCAGTTCTATGGGCATAATGGCAGCAGGAACTGCAGCCCTCGGTGGCAGTTTAGGCGCCGCCGGAGTTGCCGCGGCTGCCATTGGCGGTTTTGCAGGCAGTGTTGCAAGTCAACTTACTGGAAAAGCCATGGGGGCAGTGGATAGCTTCTCGCTGAAAAATGCATTTGCGTCAGGCTTAACCGCGGGCGCTACGGCAGGCATGGGCAGTGCTTTGAGGCTAACCCAAGCTTCAAGCTGGGCCATGGAAGGTACAAAACTATCATCCTACGGTAAGGCGGCAATGGGGGCTACTTCAGCAGTTAGTTCGGTAGCTGCAAATAAGCTCGTGGGCAATAAAGCTAGCTTTAGATGGGGTGATGTGGCAGCTTCGGCTCTTACGTCAGCGATTGCACCGGGGGATTATGGTGCGATAGGCAAGGGGACACTGAATCCAATCAATGGTATTATTCAGTCGGGTATCCGTTATGGTGCGGATAAGCTCTTTGGTAATGAAGCGAGTTGGAACTTTGGAAATGTTGCGGTAGATGCGCTTGGCAATGCGATTGGTAACTCGATTGTTAATCATCATGTTGAATCAGCAGCACGCCAGAAATATATCAGTGAGACAGGCCAAAAGCTCAGTGCTCACGCTCAAGCTAAAGTGAACCAACAAGCAGCGAAAAACCTAAATCAAACCTTGGCTGATGCGCGAACAAGCATCAATGCAACAACACAAAGTACATTAGGTATGTTGCAAGCGTCTCAACAAGCCAATGCAGATGCACAGTTTGCGGCAGATGAGGCAGGACGGGCTTCGAGGCAGCACGGTGTGGTTGATAGCGCGAATGGGTTGAGTGCTTCATTGTCATCACAAGCAAGTGCATTAGAAAGTAGGCATCGAAACCAGATCGCGGGCATTCAAGCAAGTGCGGATGCCGCTTTTGCGAAAGGGGTAGTGCGAGGTGAATATGCTTATGAACAAGGATATGCAGCCAGAATGGCTATGCCGGGACGTGTTAATTTTGATTTGGATGCAGCATTGGCTGGTAATAAAGCTATGTGGGGGCATGGAAAAGAAGTTACTCATTCTGTTCATTTGTTTGTTGATGAAATGAACAATTCTTGGAGTAGTTGGGAAAAAGAGAATCCTTCCTTATCTGAACTAGCGGGTAGACAATCAATTCCAGGAACAGCAGCTGGTTTATATAGCGATTTAAATCCTGCAGCATTTACTGCAATGGCAGGTTCTTTAAAAGCACATGGTAGTAATAAGCATTTATTTACTGGTTGGCATCCTACTACGGGGGTTGGGCAGTTAAGGATGATTAACCCTAACCCAACACCAACAATTCCAGCATTAGGCCCAGCAGTAAACATTAATGCTTCCCCTTCTCAAGGAGTGAAGTTAGCAAGAATTTCTGGAGCCCTAGATAGTTCAGCTAAATTTGGTGGAGTTACAGGCGCATTACTAGCACCTGTTGGTCGAGCCTTTGAGTATTCAATGGATGGTAAGAGTCTAACTAGTCAAAACTTTGTCGTTAATGCGACCTTGGATAGTGCTAAAGGTGCTGCTGCTGGTGTAATTGGTGGTTACGCTGGGGCGGCTGCAGGTGCAGCAACAACAGCTGGTTTTGTAGCTGCTGGGGCAACAGCTGGCTCCTTTGTGCCAATAGTTGGAACGATCGTAGGGACCGGTGTTGGTTTACTTGTTGGTTGGGGTGTTTCGATAGCAATTGAAAATGGAATATACAATGAGTACCAATTAAGAGAGGCTAGATTTGAATAACTTCAAAGCGGAATTTGAGACGGCAATTTTTTTGCCGTCTATTAACTACTTATCTTTAATAGCGTTAGTGCATGAGAATATAACCTCATCTGAACAAAAGTTAGCTTTAATATTTTTTTTATTGCTTTGATTATTCATGTGCTAGGAGGGATTTACTTTGGTTTCAGTAAAAATATTGGAAATGTTTTATATTTAGCCTGGAGGGGACTTTTAAGCTTTTCTACAACAGTTTTGGCTTTATGTATTCTTGTTTTTCTTTTGAATGAACGAATGACTTTGGCAGCTATGGGGATGATGTTAAGCCCATTAGTGTTGATCCCATGTGTTTCATTTTACAATAGATTTTCAAGTGTTCATTCCCGTTTTGATGAAGCAATTAAAGTAAAACGTTTTATAAAAGGCACTTGGAAATGCAGCCTAGAGAATAAAATATTAAGTTTTTCTAAAGAATGCTCTAAAGGGCATCACGTGAAATTAACCACCTATGTATCTGGAGGAGTTGCGGCCATAGGAGGGAGTATAGCTGGTTCTTCGTTTGATGAATTTCTTCTTTATGTAGCTATAGGCATGATAGCTACTGGGCTATCATGGTTTTTTTCCTCTTATTATTGGATAGATCTTATGTATTGTTTTTTAGCGAAAAGATCAAAGAGGTTGCACAATCAGAAATAATCAGAAATAAAAAGGACAGGCATAAAATTAAAAGTGACACCCAACCAAATTCGGCTAGCTGTTATAGTTAGCCGATGCCTTTGGGGTAATCTATGTTGGGTGACAACTTTAAAGTTGCCCAACATATTCCATACCCGACGAGATAAACAAAACAACTACTATGAAAATATTCACATTTTATTACTATTTTTCCTATTTATTTATGAAAAGAGAGTTTCCTAAAAATAAACATGACACCCATTTTTATTTGTGTTGTTTTTCATTCACGAAAATAAACTAGTACACCCACTTTTA